>DATKMG010000016.1:0-27967 GCA_035541995.1 Terriglobia bacterium | reverse complement strand
ACCGTGAAGATCTTAAACATTCAAGCCCTTCAAAAGAGACTGGAGCTTCGTTCCTGCATTCAGCCTGATATTCCAGAGACGGTCATTGGCGATCCAATCCGCTTGCGACAGGTGTTGGTAAATTTGGCCGGAAATGCCATCAAGTTTACCAGCCGCGGGCACGTGACGATCGAGGCAAAATGGGCGGCTGATGAGAAGCCAGTCGGCGAGGGGCCCGACCACTGCGGCGACGCCCCAACCTGCCTTCTTCAGATTTCGGTTTCCGATACTGGGATCGGCATCCCTGAGGAAAAACGAAGTGTGATATTTGAGCCCTTTGTTCAGGCAGATAGTTCGACCACGCGGAAATATAGCGGCACTGGTTTGGGGCTGGCCATTTCCTCCCAACTGGTGGAGATGATGGGAGGAAAAATCTGGGTTGAGAGTACATTGGGAAGCGGCAGTACCTTCCATTTCACGGCGCGCCTCGGTCTTGAGTCAGATCACTGGAGTGACACGCATCCTGCTTCGACCCACCGGGCACAACCTTTGTTGAAACGAGATTCCCTAAAGATCCTGGTAGCGGAAGACAATGTGGTCGACCGGAAGCTGATAATCCGACTCCTGGAAAAGCGAGGCCATCAAGCGTTTGTCGCAGCAAGCGGACGCGAAGCTCTGGCACTGATTTCGCAACAGGACTTTGACCTGATCTTGATGGATGTGCAAATGGCGGAGATCGACGGCTCAGAATCGTTGGCAGTCATCCGCGAGAAAGAAAAACAGACGGGAAATCACCTCCCGGTAATTGTTCTGACTGCCCATACCATGAAAGGCGACCGGGAACAGTGCTTGGAAGCCGGCTTTGACAGCTTCCTTTCCAAGCCAATAATCGCCAATGAGTTGCTTGAGGTAATCGAGGGAGTGCTGTCGTCGCCTGAAGAAGTCGAGGAGCTCCCCCCCGAATCTGAAGAAATGGGCGTTGGGCATCCCCTTGAGCAGGACCCTCATTGGGAATCGATCTAGAAAGGGTCGATCCAGGATGGACTTTGAGATGTGGTGGAATCTCACTCATGCCGTGTGGGGAGCGGCGATTGTTGGCTTTCTCGCCTTTTGGGTCTTCCTCTGGGTGGTCCTGCTGAAGCACCAGGTCAGAAAGCAGATTGAGAAGGTCCAACAACAGTTAATGCGCGAAGCGGTCTTAGAGAAGGAATACCAGGAATTGATCGAAAGCCATGGAGAAGGAATGGGGATGGTGAACTCACAGGAAGTGTTTATTCGGGCGAACCCGGCCGCAGAAGAGATTTTTGGTCTCCCGCCAGGAGGATTAGTCGGTAGGAACCTCAAGGAATTCACAGACCCGGAGGAATATGCGCGAGTATTGGCGCAAACCCAGGAACGTAAAAAAGGTAAAGGGGCCTCCTATGAAATGGAGATTGTTCGTCCGGATGGGAAACGTCGTCGGATTCTGGTGACAGTGACTCCCCGATTCAGCCCCTCGGGAGAATTCCAAAGCTCCTTCGGCATGTTCCGGGATATCACGGAGTACAAACAGGCCGCAGAGTTGCGGATTGCCAAGGAGTCTGCGGAAGCAGCCAGCCAGGCCAAGAGCGAGTTCTTAGCCAACATGAGCCACGAGTTGCGTACCCCGCTGAACGCCATCCTCGGATACAGTGAGATGCTCCAGGAACAGGTTCAAGAAGACGGGGATAGTGAACTCCTGTCGGATCTCAAGAAAATCCATTCTGCCGGCAAGCATCTGCTGACCTTGATTAATGACATCCTGGATCTTTCCAAGATCGAGGCTGGAAAAATGCAGTTGTCGCTCGAGACTTTTGAGGTCGCAGACATAATCGAAGAAGTGGTCGATACCGTTCTACCGATAGTGAACAAGAACGGCAATGTCTTGAAGCTTTCCCTCCCCCCAGATATTGGATTCATGCATTCGGATCTGACCAAAACGCGACAAGTGCTGTATAACTTGCTCAGTAACGCCGCTAGATTTACCCAGAATGGGTCGATTCAATTGGAAGCAAAACGCCAGAAAAGAGAGTGTGCAGACTGGGTGAGTTTCCGGGTCGAAGACACCGGGATCGGGATGAGTGAGGACCAACTGGAGAATCTGTGCAAGCCTTTTTTCCAGGCTGACACATCAATCACCCGAAAATATGGGGGTACAGGTCTGGGATTGGCCATCAGTCTGAGGTTTTGCCGTCTGATGGGGGGAGAATTGAGCGTTACGAGTGAGATGGGCAAAGGATCTGCCTTTACAGTCAGTCTGCCTGCTGAAATCGCTGTCGCATCTTCCCGGCCGGAACCGCTCGTATTGCCGGGGGATCATTTTGAAGGAGGGGTTCTACCCGAGGAGAAGTCACTCCTTTCCCATAACCATGGCACCAATCCGATGCTCGAGAGGCCCCCACACTCCCTTTCGGATACAGACCGGGTGTAGGAGGCAAAAGAAGACAGCATCATTCCTATTTCGAAGAGGGCACTTCACAGTTATGGCAAGAATTCAAGACATGCTGAGCGATCAGTTGAAACTCCCGACCCTCCCGGCCATAGCCGTGCGCATCCTGAATGCGGTCAAAGCGGACGACTGTTCCTGGGCCGTGCTTGCTAGAATCATTGAGTCTGACCCGGCACTGACGGCCAAGATTCTGCAAATCGCAAACTCATCGTATTATTCCCCATCCAGTAAGGTCAGCAACATTGAAAAGGCTCTGGCAATCCTGGGCGTGAGTGCACTGAAGAACATTGCCTTATCTTTTGTCATCTGCAATGGAATGAAAGGCCAAGCGGGCGGTTCCTTCGATTTTGACTTCTTCTGGAAACGGGCCATAACCGCAGCAGTCGCGGCGGATCTAACGGCGGCACTGGTCAAACAGAAAAAAGACGACACGTTTGTCACAGCTTTACTCCAAGATATCGGAATCTTAATCTTGTACTCCTACCGTCCCAATGACTATCTGAAAGTGCTTGACGAGAAGAAGACGACCGGCTTGCCTGTGCAGGAAATAGAGAAGAAGCTACTCGGCTTCGATCATCCTGAGCTAGGTGCCGAAGTTCTAAAAGGCTGGGGACTCCCCGAAAATATCCACGTGCCCATTCGGTTTCACCATTCGAGAGACGGCGTCCCTGCTGAGTACAGGGTTCAGAAGGAAATACTCCTACTCTCGGACAAGCTCTCCTCGGTTTACCATGGAACCAGGACCGTGGGAAGAATTCACGAAATCAAGGAAATTCTCGAGAGGAGTTTTGGCAAAAAGGCCGGCGATGTCGATAGCCTCATCGATGCCGTTGCCGACAAGAGCATTGAGATCATTTCTTCCTTTGAAATCCACCCCGGCAATATGAAGCCATTTTCCCAGATCCTTCAGGAGACCAACGAAGAACTCTCCAACTTAAGCATATCCAATGTATATCTCATGCTTGAACTCAAGCAGGCCAAGGAGAAGGCGGAAAGGCTTGCGCATGACCTCAAAGACGCGAATGAGAAACTTCGGGAGTTGGCGTCCCGAGACGGGCTCACCGGGCTCTACAACCACCGTTTTTTTCAGGAGGCTCTGACTCAGGAGATTGCCCGGGCACGACGATACGGACGCCCCTTCGCATTGGTGATGTTCGATATCGATCTATTCAAGAAGATTAACGACACTTATGGCCATCCCTGCGGGGATGAAGTCTTGAGATGTTTGAGCAAGACTGTCGGGAACCTGGTGAGAACCAGTGACGTCGTAGCCCGCTATGGAGGAGAAGAATTCGCCATTATCCTGCCCGAGACTGATATAGAAGGAGCAACTATCTTGGCCGAACGGGTGAGGGAAGCTGTTGAGAAGCTGGAGATTATTGCCAGGGGTATCAGAGTAAAGGTCACAGTAAGCCTGGGAATCACCGGCTACATCCAGGGTGCTCGCGTCGCGGAAAAGGCCCATGTCATCGCGCTGGCTGACAAGGCCCTTTACATTTCCAAGCAGAGCGGCAGGAACAAAGTGACCGCCGTGCAATAGGCCCCTACATGACTCACCCGGGTCCGTCTCGGTGCCTTGGCGTCTTTGTGGTGAAAAATCCTCGCTAATCAATCTTGCGCTCGGCGGCGGCGATTGCGTTCGTGCTCGCCTTCGGCACTGAAGATTCGATCTCCTGGGTCGAGGGCAAGCTCGAGGCGTCCCATCCTCCGCCCAGGGCCTTGACCAGAAGCACACTGGCAACCATTTCGCGACCCAGAATGTCCACTGCCGTCCTTTCATTTGTCAGCGCCGCACTTTGGGCGGTGGTCACTTCGAGATAGCTGACTACTCCTCCCTTGTACCGATTCATAGACAATTCGAGGGATCGTTCGGATGCCTTGACGGCAGAGTCTTGGACCCCGGCTTCCTCTCCAAGGATGCGCAGCGCGGCCAGATTATCTTCCACCTCCTGAAACGCGGTAAGCACGCTTTGGCGATAGGTCCCAACCGTCGCATCATAAGCCGCTTGGGCCTGGTCTGACACTGCGCGCCTTCGTCCCGCATCGAACAAGGTTTGGGCCAGTGCGGGCCCAACAGCCCAAAGGTGGCTGGGCCAAGAGAACCAATTGCTGATCTGAGTGGTCTCAAAACCGACCGAGGCTGCAATGCTCAACACCGGATAGTAGGCGGCTTTTGCGATGCCGATTTGTGCGTTGGCTGCGGCAACCCTGCGTTCGGCGGCGGCAATGTCGGGACGACGTTCCAGGAGTTCAGAGGGCAAGCCGGCAGGAATCTTCGGGGGAGAAACTGTGAGGGGCTGGGGCGGAATTGAAAAGGTGGATGCGGGCGCACCAACCAGCAGTGCGATCGCATGTTCCAACTGGGCGCGCTGGACCCCGACATCAATCGCTTCGGCCCGTGTCGTCTCCAGTTGAGTTTCTGCCTGGGCAACCTCTACCTTCGAAGCAACTCCACCCTTGTAACGGTTCGTGGTGAGTTCCAGCGCCTTCGTGTAGGCCGTTACGGTCGAGTCCAACAGTTGTCTCTCGGAGTCAAAAGCACGCAATTGGAAATAGTCGGTCGCCAGTTCGGACTGGATACTCAAGCGAATGGTCTCAAGATCGGCATCGCTGGCCTGGGCATTGGCTACGCTTCCTTCCACCAGGCGGTGAATCCTTCCCCAGACATCCAGCTCGTAAGACATGTCAGCAGACAAGAGGTAGTCACCGAATGTGGGGCTACTGGCCGCCGTCGTAAGAGACCGGTTCGCAGAAGGATGGGAAGCCGTTATGGAAACCGTCCCACTCACGGTCGGGTAATACCCTGACCGATTGGCACGAACCACCGCACGGGCCTGTCGGAACAGTGCCTCAGAGACCTTCAAGTTCTGATTGGAAACGCTGACGCGTTCCTCCAGTGCATTGAGTTGCGAATCGCTGTAAATCTCCCACCATTTGCCCTTCGATTGCTGGTCGCTTGGCTGGGCCTGTTTCCATTCACCAGTGGATGGTCCGGGGGGCTGTTCCTTGTAGGCGGGGGGTACCTCTGCTACCGGCTTAGTGTACTTGGGGCCAACCATACATGCGTTCATAAGAATCAGGAGAGCCAGGATTCCTGCCACACAACCAAGCTGGTGCTTTATGCAGACGGCGATCACACTTTTAAGACCCCTCATCGTTCCTCTCCGTTTCACGATTCCAAATTAACCGCATTACTCATATCGGTCAAGATAGCCTCGTTGAGCAATCATGTCTGAGATGCAGCCTCAGCCAAACTGAGTTGGCTTTGCCGGAGAATAGCACTCCCGGAAATCAAGTCCCCCCCCTGCTATGCTACGTTGCCCAAGATCATTTAGCCAAGTGCTTTCTTTGTATTCCGCGGATTTCGCCGATTCCCGCAGAGCGGTTGCGGTCTGGGGCCCCGGAGCGGCCGTCTGAATTGAGACCGGCCTAAAGTCAAGCAACCGCGATACGGCCGCAAGAATATCCAAACTGCAGGGACAGGCGCCGCAGGACGGTTCCTGCCCACAGGACCGTTGCTCCCATAACTCTTTCTGCCTGCTATCTTGATTGTGCCCCTCGTTGACCATTCCAATGGGCTATGGTAGATTCTTTAAGTGAGAGTTCCTACATGATACCCTCGCCCCGAAAGACGCCTTCAGACGGTCAGCCAAATCGTAACTTGACGAAACCTAACCCCGTCCGGACACGTCCATCTCTTTGGCTGGATTTCTGCTCGTGGGGATAGTTATGTCAAAACCTCAATTAGCTCGAAAGTAAATGAATCCTATGGATCAGAAGCACTCTACTTCCGTCCTCGAAGACGTACCTCTTTCAAAGGATGTGCCGGACGTGAAAACACCTCGGCCTCACCGGCGCTGGGTCTGGTTGTTGACGCTTGTTCTGCTTGCTTGTGCTGTCTTTTTTCTCAATAAGAACATGAAAAAGAACGAGGGGAAGGTAGGGGGAAGCCCTTCGGAAACTGCAAGTGCGAGAGCCAGAGGCTTTGGTGCCATTCCGGTGGTCGCAGCCAGAGCACAGAGGGGCACCATAGGTGTTTATTTCCCCGCCCTGGGCACGGTGACTCCAATTTACACGGTCGCGGTAAAGAGCCGGGTTGATGGGCAGATGATGAAGATTCATTACAAGGAGGGCGACCTTGTCCACGAGGGTGACCTTTTGGTGGAAATTGACCCGCGGCCTTACCAGGTTCAGTTGACTCAGGCCGAAGGCCAATTCATCAAAGACCAGGCACTCCTCAGTAATGCTCGGATCGACTTGGACCGCTATCAAACCTTGTTGGCTCAGGAGGCGGTACCGGAGCAACAACTGGCAACACAAAAGGCGCTAGTCTCGCAATATGAAGGGGCCTTGAAAACTGACCAGGGGCAAATTGACGACGCCAAGCTGAATCTCGTTTATTGTCAGATCACGGCCCCCATCACTGGCCAGGTGGGTCTGCGCCTGGTGGATCCTGGGAACATCGTACATGCCAACGATTCAAATGCACTCTTGGTTATTACCCAGATTCAGCCCATCAGCGTGATCTTCACCCTCGGCGAAGATCAACTCCCCATCGTCCGCCAGAGACTCAGGGCCGGCCATCGGTTGAAGGTGGACGCCTACGACAAAAGCAAGGCGGCGAAGCTGGCAACAGGCTGGTTGACGACGATCGACAATCAGATCGACCCCAGCACAGGCATGCTCCGTCTGCGGGCCACATTCGATAATTCGAACAATGTCTTGTTCCCGAACCAGTTTGTCAATGTGCGCTTGCTGGTAGAGGAGAAGCGCGAGGTGACTCTCGCCCCCACCGCTGTGATTCAGCGCAACTCGCAAATGACTTACGTCTATGTGGTGAAGCCCGACTCAACCGTTGCCGTGAAACCGGTAACGGTCGGGACAACAGAGGGTGATGAGGCGGAAATCACAGCCGGCCTGAGTCCGGGCGAGG
This sequence comes from Terriglobia bacterium, assembly GCA_035541995.1. Classification (GTDB taxonomy): domain Bacteria; phylum Acidobacteriota; class Terriglobia; order Versatilivoradales; family Versatilivoraceae; genus DATKMG01. Next base: position 20,588 of record DATKMG010000016.1, on the reverse strand, counting down.
TTCTGGTCATGACCGGTGTGGACAAGCTGCAGGAGGGAGCCAAAGTGACCGCCCAAATTGGCGACGAGAAGAGCCGGAGGGGAAGTGAATGAACCCCTCACGGACGTTCATTTTGCGGCCCGTAGGAACGTCCCTGTTGATGGTGGGAATTCTACTGGCAGGCGCGGTGGCCTACAAGCAATTGCCGGTATCGGCCCTACCGGAGGTAGACTACCCCACGATCCAGGTGATCACGTTTTATCCGGGTGCCAGTCCGGAGGTGATGGCGTCTTCGGTCACCGCTCCACTGGAGCGGCAATTTGGCCAGGTACCGGGGCTTCAGCAGATGACCTCTACCAGTTCAGACGGTTGCTCGGTCATCACGCTGCAATTCAATCTTAGCTTGAACATCGATGTGGCCGAACAGGAAGTGCAACAGTCCATTAATGCTTCCGGAACCTATCTCCCCCCGGACCTCCCAACACCCCCCATCTACAGCAAGAGCAATCCGGCCGATGCCCCCATCCTGACATTGGCACTGACATCGCAGGAACTTCCGCTTTCCAAGGTTGAAGACCTGGCCGACACCAGGCTGGCGCCTAAGATCTCGCAGCTGCCGGGAGTCGGCTTGGTCAGCATTAGCGGTGGACAGAAGCCGGCAGTCCGGATTCGAGCGAACCCCACAGTACTGGCCTCTTACGGCCTCAACCTCGAAGACCTCCGCAGTACTATTGTGGCTGCCAACGTCAACCAGGCCAAAGGCAATTTTGACGGTCTGCATCAGTCGTACCAGATTGGCGCCAATGACCAGTTGCTTTCGAGCCGTGACTATTCTCCGCTCATCATCGCCTACCGGAACGGTTCCCCGGTGAAGCTGACCGATGTGGCCACAGTCACCGACGACGTCGAGAACATCCGCCAGGCGGCCTGGATGAACGAAGTGCCCGCCGTCATAGTCAACATTCAGCGGCAACCGGGGGCCAACATTATTACCGTGGTCGATCGCATCAAGGCGCTACTGCCGCAACTCACCCGCTCGATGCCGTCGTCGGTGCGGGTCAACATCTTAACGGATAGGACCATCACCATCCGGGCATCGGTGAAAGATGTGCAATTTGAACTGATGCTGACAGTGGCGTTGGTCGTGATGGTGATCTTCCTTTTCCTGCGCAACTTTTCCGCTACTGTCATCCCCAGTATCGCCGTCCCGCTGTCTTTGGTTGGCACCTTCGGCGTGATGTACATGCTGGGTTACAGCTTGAATAACTTGAGCTTAATGGCTCTGACCATTTCAACCGGCTTCGTCGTCGATGACGCGATCGTGATGATCGAGAACATTACCCGCTATCTTGAAGAAGGCGAATCGCCGCTTCAAGCAGCCCTGAAAGGATCTGCACAAATCGGCTTCACGATCGTCTCCTTAACTATTTCTTTGATTGCCGTTCTCATTCCCTTGTTGTTCATGGGTGATATCGTCGGCCGGCTTTTCCGTGAGTTTGCGGTAACGTTGAGCGTAACCATACTGGTCTCGGCCGTCGTGTCGCTCACTCTGACCCCGATGATGTGCTCCAAGATATTGAAGCACCGGCGCGTTGAGGATCAAGGGAGGTTTTATCGCGAGTCGGAACGCATGTGGAGTGGCACCATTGCTTTTTATGACAAGACGCTGCAGTGGGTCCTTCGGCATCAGACGGCGACGTTGTTGGTCGCGATCGCTACTCTGATTTTGACGGTAGTCCTCTATATCTACATCCCCAAGGGATTCTTCCCCATTCAGGATACGGGCGTCATTCAGGGCGTCTCCGAATCCGCCCAGACGGTCTCATTCCAGAAGATGTCCAGCCAGCAACAGGAACTGGCTAAGATCATCCTGGCTGATCCTGCCGTCGAAAGTCTTTCCTCGTTCATCGGGATCGACGGTATTAATACGACCCTCAACAGCGGACGTATTCTCATCAACTTGAAACCGCTCGAGGAACGGAAGATAAGCGCCAGTGATATCATCCGCCGGTTGCAGCCGGAGCTGGCCAACGTACCAGGCATCACTCTCTTTATGCAGCCGGTGCAAGATATCACAGTGGAAGACCGCGTGAGCCGGACGCAGTTCCAATACACACTCGAGGATCCCCACGCAGACGAGTTAAATGAATGGGCCCCCAAAATGATCGCCGAACTGCAGAAGCGGCCTGAGCTGCGGGACGTGGCCAGTGATCACCAGGTTGGTGGCCTGCAGGCCAGGCTGGTGTTTGACCGGGAAACCGCCTATCGTCTCGGAATTACAGCTTCCTCGATTGACCAGATGCTGTATGACGCCTACGGACAGCGCCAGGTGTCTACTATCTTCACGCAGTTGAACCAGTATCACGTGATTCTGGAAGTGCAGCCCGATTTTCTCAGGAACCCGCTGGACTTGCGTCATCTGTACATCCGGACCGGCTTTAATGCCTCCTCCGGATTGGTTTCGGGGGGGTCGGCGGGAACCCAGCTATTTGGGCCATCGAGTTCGTTAACGGCCGCCAATTCCAGCCTGTCCTCAACGACGTCATCCAGCAGTGTATCCACCATCGCCTCGAGCAGTGCCTTCGGAGGGGGGCCAGTTGCCTCCTCCTCGGCATTTCCAACGGGGGGACAGGTGGCACTCGCTACTTTTGCCCGTCTGGAACCAACGAATGCCCCGATTACTGTGAACCATCAAGGCCAATTCCCCGTGGTGACCATTTCCTTCAATTTGGCCCCAAATGCGTCGTTGGGGGAAGCCATCCAGGCAGTGAATGCGGTGAAAGATGGGCTCATCGGCATGCCGGCGAGCATCCAGGGGGCTTTCCAGGGTGCCGCGGCCTCGTTTCAGGCCTCGCTGGCCAACGAACCTCTGCTGATCCTGGCCGCCATCATTACCGTCTACATTGTCCTGGGAGTCTTGTACGAGAGCTACATCCACCCGGTGACTATCCTGTCCACACTGCCTTCGGCAGGGGTGGGCGCATTGCTCTCTCTCATGGTCTGCCGTAGCGACTTCAGTGTAATCGCCTTGATCGGCATTGTCCTGCTGATCGGCATCGTGAAGAAGAACGGCATTATGATGATTGACTTCGCCTTAGACGCCGAGCGCAAGGAGGGGATGACCCCCGTCAACGCCATCTATCAAGCCTGCCTGCTACGCTTCCGCCCGATCATGATGACGACGATGGCGGCGCTGCTGGCCGGCGTACCCCTGGCATTGGGCACCGGCACCGGCTCTGAATTACGCCGGCCTCTGGGCATCACCATGGTCGGCGGGCTTCTCCTCAGCCAATTGTTGACCCTCTATACCACCCCGGTCATTTATCTTTGGTTCGATCGCCTAGCAAGACGATTTTCTCGCGAACGAACAATCAACCCTGGTTCAGAGCCGGTTCCGGCAGAGTAAGGCATGAACATCTCACAACCATTCATTCAACGGCCGATTGGCACAACGCTCCTCGTGGTTGCCATTACACTGGCCGGAGTGGTGGCCTTCCGGCTCCTGCCGGTGTCTCCCCTGCCCCAGGTGGATTTTCCCACCATCTCTGTGGGGGCTGGCTTGCCGGGCGCCAGTCCGGAAACCATGGCCTCGTCGGTGGCAACCCCACTGGAGCGCCAATTCAGCCGGATCGCTTCGGTCACCGAGATGACCTCTTCCAGCAGTCTCGGTTCCACAGGCATTACCCTGCAATTTGACCTGAATCGGGATATTAACGCCGCGGCGCGCGATGTTCAGGCTGCCATTAACGCGGCACGCGGCTACCTGCCCACTAACCTGCCCAATAATCCGACGTATCGAAAAGTGAATCCGGCCGATTCTCCGATCTTTATCCTTGCGCTCACCTCCGACGTGATGGGCAAAAGTCAGATATATGATGCCGCTTCGACAATACTCGCTCAGAAGCTGGCGCAGGTCAGCGGCGTGGGCCAGGTATTTGTCGGCGGAGGCGCACTGCCGGGTGTTCGCGTCGAGCTGAACCCGACTGCTCTGAACAAATACGGCATCGGCCTGGAGCAAGTCCGGGGAATCCTGAACAGTGCCAATGCCAACACCCCCAAGGGCCATTTTTCAGATGGCCACCACATGTGGGAAGTGGGGGCCAATGATCAGCTATTCAAAGCCAAAGGCTATGAACCCTTGATTGTAGCATACCGCAACGGGGCGGCGGTGCGAATTTCCGATGTGGGTGAGGTAAAAGACGCCCCGGAGGACATTCGCACCGGTGGTTACTCCAATGGCAAGCCTGCGGTAATGCTCGTGATCTTCCGGCAACCCGGCGCCAACATCATCGACACTGTGGATGGAATTCGGGCGGCACTGCCCCAACTGAAAGCGGCCATTCCGCAATCGATCGACTCGCGGGTGGCCATGGATCAGACTTTGACGATTCGTGCCTCGGTGAAAAATGTCGAGGAAACTTTGGTTGTCTCCGTAATGCTGGTGATTCTGGTCGTCTTCTTTTTCCTGAGAAACGTAAGGACAACCTTCATCCCCAGCATTGCGGTTCCCGTATCGCTCATCGGAACTTTTGGCGTCATGTATTTGCTGGGATACAGCCTCGACAATTTGTCACTGATGGCGCTTACCATCTCCACCGGTTTTGTCGTCGATGATGCGATTGTCGTGATCGAAAATATCTCCCGCTACCTGGAAAAAGGCCTGCATCCGTTTCAGGCCGCGTTGAAGGGAGCCAAGGAAATCGGTTTCACGGTGTTGACGATCAGTATTTCGCTGGTGGCGGTGTTCATTCCCATATTGTTGATGGGAGGAATCGTGGGCCGACTTTTCCGCGAGTTTGCCGTGACGCTCGCTATTGCCATCCTGGTCTCCATGGTAGTCTCGCTCACGGCAACTCCGATGATGTGCGCTCACCTGCTGAGAGAACACGAGTCCCATGGCTGGCTTTACCGAACCAGTGAAAAAGCGTTCAACCGGGTCGTAAGAGCTTACGGGAAAACGCTCGCCGGAGTCCTTCGCTATCCGGCAATTACGCTGTTTGTGTTGTTGGCCACTATCGCGCTCAACATATATCTTTACGTTTCTGTCCCCAAGGGGTTCTTCCCGCAACAAGATAACGGGCGGATGATGGGTATGATCCTGGCTGACCAGGATACTTCGTTTCAGGCCATGGACCGGATTCTATTGCAGATGATCAAGATCGTCCAAGCCGACCCGGCTGTCGACACGGCCAATGGCTTCTTGTTTGGAGGGCAGCTGAACTCGGCGCGGATGTTCATCTCTCTGAAGCCGCCCGCGGAAAGGAAAATCAGTGCCGACCAGATCATTGCCCGATTGCGACCGAAGCTGGCCAGGGTACCGGGCGCTTCGCTTTATATGCAAGCGTCTCAAGACGTTCGAGTGGGTGGACGATTCGGCGGGGCCCTTTACCAATTCACGATGCGGGGCGACAATTTACAGGATCTGACTGACTTTGCTCCCCGGATGTACCGGCGGCTCCGGGCCATTCCAATCATCGCTGACGTCAACAGCGATCAGCAGGACCGGGGCCTGCAAGCTTTTGTCCAGTATGATCGCCAGACGGCCGCCCGGTTCGGCATTTCGCCACAACTGATCGACAACACGCTCTACGATGCTTTCGGTCAGCGGCAAGTGTCAACTATGTTCGGCTCGCTGAATCAGTACCATGTGGTCATGGAGGCAGCGCCTCAGTACTGGCAAGACCCGCAATTCCTGAGCCAGATTTATGTGCGGTCTCCCAAGGGAGACCAAGTACCTCTGAGCGCTTTCAGCCGGTATGCCCCTGTCACTGCTCCGCTGACAGTCAGCCACCAGGGACTCTTTCCGGCCGTCACAATCTCCTTCAACCTGCAGCCCGGCGTGGCACTGGGGGATGCCGTGGACGCCATTAGTTCAGCGGCCAGCGAGATTGGCCTTCCTTCCACCATCCATACCGGCTTTGCCGGAACGGCACAGGCCTATCAGGATTCCCTCGGCAGCGAACCCCTGCTGATAGCGGCCGCGCTGGTAACCGTTTACCTCGTGCTGGGCATCCTCTATGAGAGCTACGTTCATCCCGTCACCATTCTTTCCACACTCCCTTCAGCGGGTGTGGGCGCCCTGCTGGCGCTCCTGCTGACCCGGACCGAACTGAGCATCATTGCCATCATTGGAATCATACTGCTCATTGGCCTCGTCAAGAAGAACGGTATTCTGATGGTGGACTTCGCAATTGCCGCTGAGCGGAACGAAGGTAAGAACTCACGGGACTCGATCTACGAGGCTAGCCTGTTGCGTTTCCGGCCAATCCTGATGACTACGATGGCGGCCATGCTGGGGGCTTTGCCGTTGGCCCTTGGCACCGGCACAGGGTCGGAGCTCCGCCGCCCGCTGGGGATTGCGATCATCGGAGGGCTGGTCATGAGCCAGTTGCTGACGCTATACACAACGCCGGTCGTTTATCTCTATTTTGACCGCCTCCAGCACTGGTGGACCCGCATACGCATCCTCAATCGAGGCGAGATCGAGCCACACCGTTCAGAGGCATGAAACTCCGGACTCCTCGGCCCGAGGCAAGTAGGGGCCAAAGCCCACCGCCCCGCCCCGGGTGAATGGACACCAGAAGACCCGCCAATCTCTATAAAAGTGGATGAACAATCTAGATCCAGTCGACCCAATGGGGGAAAGGAACAAGGCCGTCCACGAGCGCACAATGTTTTCGCTTTAGGGTTCCTGTATCGCTCTTGTCAGGTTGATCCCGCCATCTTCCTCCTCAGCCGCTTGCTGCCCCCCTCTATGAGCGTCAAGAGCGAAATCAATTGAGGCCCCATGCGTCGCAACTCCTCTTGATGGGTGGCAGACAGCCGTTCCAGCAAAAGTTCCCCTCGAGAGGTCAAGGTGACGCAGACCTCTCGGCGATCCTCCCGACCCGTATGACGCGAGAGGAGCTTTTTAGTCACCAGCCGATCAATCAGACCTATGGCGCTGTGATGTCGAATCTGCAATCTCTCAGCCAGCTCGCCAATGGTGACGTGGTCCCGATCGGGAAAGCCCTTCACGGCCAATAGCGCCTGATGCTGTTGCGGTTCAAGGCCGACGGCTCTGGCTCCCTCCTCGCTGAAACGCAGAAACTGACGCAACGCATAACGAAACGAAGCGAGCAGAACATACTCCAGTTTGTCCATCTTAGGCCTCCTGGTTCTCAACGGCGTGAGCCGACATCATTCCATGAGTATAGCCTTTTTGTGCACAGGAAAATTGCATCATATCGTATTACGATATATAATCATTGTTTCGGTCAATGGGGTCTGTCCGGGTCGGGCCTTGGATGCATTCTTGACCTTTGAATCCTGGTCTGAGGACTGGAAGCAGGGCAATCTGAGGTTGGAGGAAAAGCCGTTCCGATGAATGACGGGATAGTTGCGGAAACACGCGTGGAGACCGCTTCAGGCCGTGATCAATTAGCAGATTTTACTCGTGACACCCGGGTTCTTCTCCTGGTTCTCATGTCAGGGGCGATCGGGGTCTTTAGCGCCATTTCCGCAGCCGCCCTCGTGAAGCTGATCTCGCTGGTGACCAACCTTGCCTTCCAGCTCCGCCTCGCCTTCCATGACACGTCTCCGTCTCACCATATCTTAGGCCCTTGGGTCGTGTTGATCCCTCCGCTAGGCGGACTGATCATTGGACTGATGGCCCGCTACGGGTCCGACAAGATCCGGGGCCATGGCATCCCCGAAGCTTTGGAGGCCATCTTGATCGGACGAAGTCGAATGGAGCTTAAGGTCGCAGTGCTCAAACCCCTTTCATCGGCTATCTCCATCGGGACAGGCGGTCCTTTTGGGGCCGAAGGCCCAATCATCATGACCGGTGGTTCCTTGGGTTCTCTCTTTGCCCAACTGTTTCACCTCTCGGCTGCCGAGCGGAAAACCTTACTGGTGGCCGGAGCCGCAGGAGGTATGGCGGCCATCTTCGCTTCACCTATGGCTGCCGTGTTATTGGCCGTCGAGTTACTGCTCTTTGAGTGGCGACCTCGCTCCTTTATTCCGGTGGCTGTCTCTGCAACAGTGGCAAGCATGGTCCGTGTGCTGTTCCTCGGTGACGGCCCCATATTTCCAATTCCACCCCACAGTCTGTTGCCGGCGGGTACCATCGCCTTTTCCCTGGTTGCAGGAATCACCGCAGGTCTGGGCTCAGTTTTGCTGACTCTGATGGTCTACGGATTCGAAGACCTCTTCCAAAAGTTACCCCTCCACTGGATGTGGTGGCCGACACTCGGCGGGATGGCAGTTGGCCTGGGAGGATTGATTGAACCACGAGTATTGGGTGTGGGCTATGACACTATCTACGATCTCTTGCGCGGGCACAATTCCGGAACCACCCTGCTCGCTCTTTTGGTCCTCAAAGTGCTGGTCTGGTCGATCGCCCTGGGATCGGGGACCTCCGGAGGCGTCCTGGCACCGTTACTGATTATCGGCGGAGCACTGGGGACCGCAGAGGCCCATTGGTTTCATCTTCATGATCCCGGCCTATGGGCGATGATCAGCATGGCCGCCATGATGGGAGGTACCATGCGCTCACCGCTGACTGCAACTATCTTCGCTTTAGAACTGACTCACGATCTCAATGCTTTGCCAGCCTTGCTGATTGGATGTGTTGCCGCCCACGCACTTACCGTTCTCGTGATGCGACGCTCTATCTTGACGGAAAAAGTTGCCCGTCGCGGGTATCATCTGATGAGGGAGTACAGCGTGGATCCTTTCTTGCTCGTGCGCGTCGGCGATGTTATGGAAGCAGACCGGCAAGTAATCCCTGCGACAATGAAGGTGATGGAACTTTCCGATCGAATCGCTCGGGGAGATCAGGAGGTAACCCGGCATCAGGCGGTCCCTCTAGTGGACGACCAAAAGCGACTTGTGGGTATCGTCACCCGTGGCGACCTCGTGCGGGCCTTAAAGCAGGATCCGAACGGAGGCCTCACGGTTCTGGAGGCAGGCTGTAGCCAGTTAGTCGTGACCTATCCAGAAGAGCTTCTCGATGACGCCGTTACCAAGATGCTGCGAAACAATATTGGGCGTCTACTTGTCGTCAGCCGCAGTGAGCCGTCTCGGCTGCTAGGGTATCTGGGCCGCGCCACCATACTGACGGCACGGGTCCGTCGGCTCGAAGAGGAGCATGTGCGGGAACCCGGTTGGCTTCGTGCCCCTTTCAGAGAGAGGTTTGCCCGCACAGGCGGAAACCGATCACAGACGGCGACTGGATGTAAATGAATCCCTAGCTGCCGCTATTACCGCCGGGTCAGGAATGCAAGTTGGTTGGTGCGTTCAATCAGCTCGCTTCGATCCATTGCACGATACTTCTCAGGCAGCAGTCCCTTACTGGTGCATTCCAAGACGGCCACCAGATTCTGCAATTCGATTTCGGTGGGATAAGAAGGGGGAACAAAATCCTCCATGGCCCACTTTAAGTCATCGATGTCCACGGCAGTCTCGTTCTCCAGGGCGCTCTTCATGCGGGCACGCGTCAGCACTGCCTCAATATCGGCACCGGATAGTTGGTTACAACGCTCCAGGAAGAACTTTTCGGCTTCGGCAGACTGAATCTGTGTGCCAGTCTTTTTTTGCATGGCGCGCAGCATTGAAAGGCGCTCCTCATCGGTGTCGGGATAGAACAAGGCGATGTGCTCTTCGGCACGCCCCTGCCGTTTCAGATCAACGGGGAGTAGGTCCGGGCGGCAGGTCAGCAGAAACCAAATCACCTTTCCCCGGTACTCGGTATTGCCCATGAACTGGGCGATCTGGGCGAACACACGATTGCCAACGCCGCTATCTCCGGACGTCGATCGATCTCCCAATTGTGCATCTGCTTCATCGACAATGACGGCAATGGGACTCATGGCCTTCAGCAAGTTCAGGACCCGCTCCAGATTGCCTTCGGTGACCCCCTGCCACATACTACGAAAATTTTTAAGACTCACGGCAGGGATTCCCACTTCTCCGGCAAAGCAGGTCGTCAAGAAGGTTTTCCCAGTCCCAACCGGACCGCAGATGACATAACCCATGGGCAAAACTTCGGTTTTTCCGGCACGCAGCGCCGCCGCTGCATCCTGAAGTTTTTTCTTGGCCTTTTCAAGACCCGCCACCATGGAGAGATCGAAGCGGCTCTGGATGAATTCCAGCAGACCTCCTGATTCTGCTTCGATCAGCTCTTTCTTGCGCTCGGTCAGGAACTTGATCGTCAATGGCAGGCGGTTTTGGACCGAGTGAGAGATGAGGCTTTGCAGTTGAATGCGTTTTAGCCCGGCTGTCAATTTCGCCAGCACCGTCTCACTGACATCAGAGCCGGGCGGAAGCGGAGTGGCCGCCAAGTGGGAGCGGATGAACTCGATCCGGTCGTTTTCATCCGGCAAGGGCACGGCGATGGAGGCAACCCCAGGGTTTTGAACAATACCCTGGTTCAGTTCGGTGCGGTTTTCAGATACCAGGCAGACCGTGACATCAGCCTTCAAAAAAGTCGGGTTTTGGGCCCAGCGTTTCAAGATCACCAGAGCGTTGCGGTCCTCAGCCGGCATTCCCGAAACATCTCCCGCCGGAACAATGGTTTCAGCGTAATCGATGATCAGGGCGATCTTCTTGCCTTCCAGAATGCGAAGACGTAAGTAGTTGTCCAGCAGGTTGAGGACACCATCTGGATTGCGTGGCAGGCCCTGGGAGTAATTGGTCCCATGAAAACTGTCATACCCTTTCAATGCCCTCTGGAAATCGGCCTGCATGTCAGGGTGGGCAAAAGACAAGCCGCCACCCCGGTCATAAGTGAGGATCAAATCGCGTTGTCCGAACAGGGCTTGCTGAAGAAAGGCATGAATGGAGAGGAAGTCCGTTGTATCTTGGCGCTTCCAAGGCACCAGATCGCGCACGTTCCCATGGACGACAAACAAGGCAAATGCGCCGGAGTAATAACTTTCCGAGAGTTGTCTTCCCCAGGAGGGCAATGAGTTGAGAAGATCGGGTGACTGTGGGGACATGGTTATCTTTGTGAACTCCTCAAACCTGATGGTGAACGGGTCTCCTCCCCCGCGGTTGACAGGTCAGAAGGAAGCGGTCCCAAGCCGGCCAATTCGGGTGTCGCAAGTCCAAAGATCGCTTCCACTTCACGAACCGTGTCTTCCGTCTGCTGGACATCTTGCATCAGGCTGTCGAGTTGCCCGCTCACCTCTTGCGGATCTTGAACGGTAACAGACTGGTCACGGATCAGAGCTAGCACATCTTCTATCGCTTTGCACTGGGCATCAATCACCTGGCGGTTCTCGCGGATTTTTTCAAACTTGCCCAGGCGCTTGTTCAAAATTTCGACTCGCTTTCGATTAATTTCCTGCACCTTAGGTCCTTCGACTTCCGCCTGCAGGTCTTTCTGCAATTGGTCTAAGTCACGTTGAATCTGGGAGGGATCCGTCGCAGCCAGATACTCTGCATGCTGCTGGGAAGAGCTATTCAGACGCAGGTAGGCCAACAACAATCCCTGGAGTCGCTCTTCAATTTGGCCCAGGAAAATCTGAGAGGCTGAAGATAGGCGCTCGTAGTTAGTACGGATCTCACGGCAGCGGGCCTCAAGCTCAATGTACCGTTTACGCCGCTCGGGGAGCAATTCATTAAACAACCCAGAGAGTCGCCGCTCGCGCTGGCGCTTTTCCTCGGCGTACTTCCAGGAACGCACCAAGCGGCGAAACCGACTGCTTTGCGGTACCAGGCTCAAATAGATGAGTTCCAATCCCGCAGCCATAACCAGGGGAAGGCCGGTTCCGGAGATCAACGCGAAGATGGCTGCCCCGCCCAACCCAATCCAGTTGTACTGCCAGCCCAAGGCCTCTCTAACGTAATCGATTTTGTCGAGCCCGAGGTTCTCTACAGAGTGCTCCACCGCGCCACGCAGTGTCGAACCAAGCTTCCCTTCAACTAAATGCTGGGAATTCTTTTCCTCTGACATCAGATGCTTACCCTGACTTGACCTGGACCCGGCGCGCGTCGCAAACAGCCCAGGATATAGTGCACCAGATCCTGGAACTCCTTGGCCTGTTTCACTCCCAGGTCACGCGGGCGAGGGAAAGGGACAGGAACGTCTTCCACGATAGTGCCCGGCCGAGGGCTGACAACAAAGAGACGGTCAGCCAGGTAGATGGCCTCTTCGACGTCGTGAGTCACAAACAAAATGGTGCTGGCGCTTTCTTCCCAGATCCGCAGCAACAACTGTTGCATGTCGCTCCTGGTCTGGGCATCCAGGGCGCCGAACGGTTCGTCCATCAGGATGACTTCCGGGCGGACAGCCAGAGTTCGCGCAATGGCCACGCGCTGCTGCATTCCGCCTGAGAGTGTGTCCGGGTAAACCTTCTCAAAGCCGGACAACCCCACCGCCTGGACGAGTTTCGCCACAATTTGTTCACGCTCCGCAGCAGGTGTTTCATTCAGTCTCAGACCATAGGCGATGTTGTCAGCCACCGTGAGCCAGGGGAAAGAGGTGTACTTCTGAAAGACCATGCCGCGGTCGCGCCCCGGTCCGGAGACGGGCCTCCCGTTAACCAGTACTTCGCCGCTGGAAGGAGAGTCCAAGCCTGCCACACACCGGAGGATAGTAGACTTGCCGCACCCGGAGGGTCCTAACAGAACGCGAAACTCACCAACGTCACGCCCTTCGGCGGAATACAGATCTTCCACCTCCAGGTTGACGTCCCGAAGGGCTTCAATTCTGTCGCCCTGTGGGCTGAGAAAGACCCGACTGACATGGCGAAGCGAGATTTTGATCTTACTTGCCATGTGCGCTTGCCTTTCCAGTCACGCTTGCTCCGACGGCCGCCGCCGCTTCACTGGAAGGGCGCGACAGTTTCCTCCAGGGGAACAGTCGGTGCTCCAGATAGGTGAGAAGCCAGCGGAAGAGAAAGGCCGCCACACCGATGGCGATAATTCCGGCGTAGACCCTCTCAAAATCCAGCACCTTCCGCGCTGACTCGACCATGTACCCCACACCTTTGCGGGCGTTCACCATCTCGGCCAGAATCACATAGGTCCAGCCAATGTCGTACAAAATGCGAAAGGACCCGAAAATGGAGGGGAAAGAGGCACGGAACATCAGCCACAGGACATGACGACGCTTGGCCCCCAGGGTATACGCCGTTTCCAGCAAGATATTGTCTACCCGGCTGACTTCCTCAACCACGACTGCCAGAAGGTAAAAGAACATGCCGAACCAGAGGAAGGCAACCTTCATTGTTTCTTCCATCCCAAAAAGCGCAATGAAGGCCGGCAGGAAAGCCGTGATGGGCATGGACCGCATAGGGGCAGCGACCGGATTCACCAGATTGTGAACCCAGGGGAAACTGGCCATCAACAGTCCCAGGGGAATGGCTACCGCCGCTGACCAGATGAAGGCTTGAGCAATGCGCCACCAGCTTTGCAGCACATTGCCCAGCAGGTCATAGTCGACCCACAATCGCACCAGCGCCCTGAGAACTCCCGCGGGGCGAGGGAGCGAGAACGGCGGCAGAATGTCCCAGAAGGTGAGGCCGGCCCAGGCTACCAACACAAGCCCCCAACTCAGCAGGCTTAACAAAAGCATGGTGCGACGGGAGATCGGCCGACGAATGGCGAGCAGTTGGTGCATCCTTGTTATAAGTATTCCTCAGCCCCCAAACCAACACATCATCCGCGGACGAAAAGGCCATCCAACCCGCGGAGTCGGTGAATGAAAATGGCAGGGGTAGCCACGATGAATTCGAACTCTGAATTCATCGTGGGCTTTTCAGATGTGGCCAGAAGCCCACGACAAACCAGAAGCGGTTTGTCGTGGCTACCAAAACTTGCACCTTCATAGAAGTGCCCCATGACTTTCTTCAGGTCACCACGGTCAATGAAAAAGCTGGAGGGCCCCGCTTCGTCGGGGCCGCGGTCGCGACGGAGCGCGACCCGCCACCCAAAACCGCAATTTCATGAAAGCCTTCCGTGCTGCCCTTCGACGGCACAGCAGGGGGAAGCATTCGGTTTCCCCCACTCTCCTACGATGCCGGATTGGCGTAAACCTTGATGTCAGTACGTCTGTTCTTCTCCCGTCCATCAGGCGTTGCATTGTTGTCGACGGGTTTGTCCGGGCCATTGCCAAAAGTCCGCATCCGACTGGCAGGATACTTATATTTCTCCATCAGATACTCTTTTACGGTTTCGGCACGGTCCTTGGAGAGCTGCATGTTCAGGGCACGCGAACCGGTGGAATCGGTGTTTCCTTCAATGTCCACGACCGTGTTCTCATAAGCTCGCATAAAACCGCCAATCTCGTCCACGACCGCGCGGGAATCCAGTCCCATCTTGGCTGAATTAGGCTCAAAGTAGATCGACCGGCGCTGTGTCGCAATTGGGGTTGTGCCTTTGGCCGGCGCCTTGTATTCAATGGGCGCCTCTGATGAGGTCGATGAGAACTGCCCCTTGAGTGCAGTCAGGTACCGCCTGTCGACTGTCGCCCCCGGCTCGGCCCGGTGCTTGATTAACCGCTCTTCCCGGTACATCTCCTGAGCCATTTGGAAGATGTTGTCGTAATCGGAAGCCGCACCAGTAGCACCAAAGAAGCCCAGGTTCTCGGCATAGTCTGCCAATTTCACTCCTTCCAGCATAGCCTTGGCCAGGTCCGTCGGGATATTGAAGTCTTTAATGGTTCCGATCAAGGTGTAAGCACGGGCCGGTTGGGACTTGATGAACTCCACTCCTTGCAGCCAGCCTTCGGCAAACTTGGTCAAGGTCTGTGGGGAACGGAGGGCAAACCGATCGCTCACAACCAGGATATCGGCTATGAGCCTGTTGGCCACGCGCGTGTCGTAAATTTTCTTGGCCCCGGCCCGCTTGGAAACGGCATCACTCATGTCCGGGTCCCAAGCCACGGCCGCATCCACCTTCTGTTGGGCAAACAAAGTGGCGGGTTCGATGCCATCTTTGGTATGGACAGCTTTGGAAAAGATCTCATTGCGCTGCTCGGTGGTCAGCCCTGAGCTTTTCAAACCATTCCAGAGCAGAAAGTGGGAAGGAGTATAGGGGGCAAAAGCAATCGTCTTGCCGGAGAGGTCCTCAATGCTGTTAATTCCCTGGCGCCCTATGACCCCATCAGCACCTCGCGACCAGTCCACCATTAAGAATGCATGAGCGCCGAAGTTCTTGTCTTGAAATTGAGCGTAATCCTTAGCCCAAACATCGACTGTGGTCAGCATGACATCGACGTTTCCAGTTGCCAACGCCGCCGCTCCCTCCGTCCAGTCATCGATGATCTTGAAGGATACCTTCAAGCCTTTGTTGGCAAAAATGGATCCGGCCGTGGTGTCCAGGCCTCCATTGGCAACCAGTCCTCCGACGCACCCCACCCAGATGTTGACGCGGACCCGGACTTCATTTGTTTCAGCTTCACCGGTTGTTGGCAGTGGCTTGGAGGTATCCACTGGTGCAATGGGGCGGCTTGAAGTTCCGGATGGTGAGCCGGTCCACTTACCCAGATCCACAACCCCATATCTGTACAAACTGTAACCCACCAGGGCCAGCCCAATTATGAAGATCAAAATCCAACCACCCTTTTCAATTTTGATAGCCATGGTTTATCTCCACTCGACAAATTAAGAAAGCTTCTGAGCCTCTTTCCCACCAATGGTCTTCTCAACCGGTGCGCTTGAGGGCTCTGGAGCCAAGATCCCCATTTCAACCTTAAATTGCTTTACCAGTTCATTGGCCCGCAGTTTCTCAGCCTCCTCTTCGATCTTAATTTTCTGCTGATCCACGTTGCCCAAAGCCATATCCATGCGGGCCTCGTTGACTGCGGTCATTTCTTCAATCTTGCGGACCATTTCATCGTGGGTCTGGCTGATGCCGGCCACCTCGAATTGTTCCATGGCGTCAGCAACCTTCTTTTGCCACTGGGCACGCCGATAGTCGCGGATCGCATTCATGGCTTCCTGGGTTTTTCGTTCTTTCTCCCGCAGGAAGGCCTGCTTGACGGCCAGAGCCTTCTCAAAGGCAGCCCGAGCAGTGGCCAACTGGCCCTGGGTGCGCGCAAGGGCACCTCGCAGCTGCTCCAATTGCACAGCAAAACTGCCGGCCAAGTCGTCTCGCCCTGCCTGGATGGCGGCTTTAACTTTGGCCGTCAGATCACCAAGGTCATTCTTGTACTTGGTCTCTTCCTTCTCCAGCAAAGTGACGTTGGCCTTGACCATCGCAATGCTTTCGTTCATTCGGGGCAATTGGTCATTCATATCTCGGATATTCTGCTCCAGAATGATTTCAGGGTTTTCTGCCATAGAAATAAAAAAGCCGAAGAACGAGCGCACCATGCGTGACAGTCGTCTCCACATATTGCCTCCTTGGCATACGGATGGTTTGGTAGTTAAGGATCCTTGGGGGATCGGGTCGAGAGCGGTACGGCTGGCGCACCGCTAGTGGTAATCGGGTTTTCCGTCGTAAAATGGGAAACAGCGTCTGCAATCTTCTTTTCTTCCTGCTGCTTTTGGAGTCGCCATCCAAAGAAACGTTCTTTCTCTTTGGCCAGTTCGTCACTATTTTTCTGGATACGCGAGCGATACTCTGAAACGAGCCGTTCCATCTCCTGCTCAAGCTGACGATTTTCTTCGGTCTTGTGCTTCTCCAAGTCTTCGAGGGACTTCTGAAGTACTCGTTCGTATGTATCGAGGGCGCGGTCCCGGCGTACAGCATCTCCGATGACCTCCTCGATCTTCACCCCGGCGGCTTCCAGGGCCAAAAGAATCGAGCTCCGCTTGACGTCCGCCGGCAGATTCCGAATGTGTTCACTTTGAAGCATGTCGATGATCTTGAGCACAGTGTATCCGTGGGAAGGCTGCGGGACTTCAGCAGCCTTGTAGATCTCGGCGAAAGAGCTGGGGTCATTGACTGGGGAGGTGAACTTAGTCTCAATCGCCACTGAGGATGCTATCTCGGCAACGGTCTGGGCAGCGGAAGTAGCAGGCTGGCTTAATCCGGAACCCGGAGTCCCGCTTGAGGGTTCGGAACTGGATGCATCTGTCGAGTCCGTAGAGACAATGTAGTTATACCACTTCTTGCTCATCTGTACCTCCGCAGTTCTCGCAAACGGCCGGGGGTCGGCGGCTTAACCGAAGCCAAAGAGGCAAGATACAACTCTTCGCCGCTCTTACAGCCAGCGACGCAGGTATTCCAACATGGGTGTATGGGAAAGTCAAGAGGTGAAGGTGAGCAAAGCCTACATCTAAAACCATCTCCCGCCTTTGGACACCATGCTAGTCAGCCAGTTCCTCCTGTGGCAAAGAACACTCTGGGACCCTCAGATTAATGGTCAATTCAACAGAGAGATTCTCTGGGATTCCAGCTCCCCCTAAATACACCGAGAAACCCTCAAGCTCCCTACCAGAGGCAACGCTCACTTAGTCCCATTGCTTTCAGTCCGGTATTCATGAGAGAGTTTCTCGCTATGATATTTAATCGGGGGATTAGCACCCGTTTGCTGGATTTACCGTCGGTGGACCAAGCGCCTAATTCAAGGTCTAGATCGAGAGGAGCAACTATGAGTTTTTTCCACGAAGGCCACAATCGTCCGCGCCATCAACCACGGCGTCAGTTTTTGAAAAGGAGTTTTGTGTTTTTGGGGGCCCTCGCCCCTGTGTCCGGTGCTCGAAACTCTGGTCCAACGGGAGAGAGTGGCGGAAGAACCGAAAAATCTCTCGGAACTCAAAACTCACCCCTTGTCAAGCCGTCCATAAGACCGCAACGGACTGGAGAACCCATGGCGGTCTTTGATGCGCATTTGCACTGTCCGAGCGAAAGCGGAGATGTATGGCAGTGGTATCCTGTCACCAAAACCTTTGATGAGTTTGCTCGCTATCTTGATAAGACGGGCGTCCAGCGGGGCATCATCAACAATGTGCGCTGCCAGTTGGCGAAGTCGCCATCGGAATTTATTGCAGGAAATCGCGAGATCGCCAAATTCGTAGACCGGTACAAAGGGAAATTTCTGGGAGCATGCGTGGTGAATCCTCTCTTCATTGACGAAGCTCTGAAAGAAATCGAATATTGCCGCCAACAACTGGGCTTCGTGTGGGTCGGTGAGCTCTGCAACTATACGGCTCCCTACGAATACACGATTAAGGAATTCGAGATGTTGGTGTCCCAGGTGAACAAAATGAACATGGTGCTGGACGTCCACACGGAACTCGAGGAGATGGAATACATCATCCAGAAATTCCCGCAGGCCACGATTGTATTCCCCCACTTCGGCGACAGCCACGAGTACGAGCACATCTTCAAACGTATTGACGGTGTCGCCGCCCATCCTAACACCTACCTTGATACGTCCGGGTATGGGCACGATCGTGTGGGGATGCTCGAGTATGCGGTGAAATCCATCGGTGAAGACCGCGTGTTGTTCGGCTCCGATTTTTCCATCAATTGCCCCGCCACGGTGATCGCGCGAGTGAAGAATGCCTTCATCACCGAAGAGCAAAAGCGGAAAATCCTCGCAGGAAATCTGCAGGGACTGCTGGCGAAGGTTCAGACTAGAGGGGCGGCTAAGGTTTCATGAAGCGGTCTCGGATTCACTTCGTCTGTCGCGGGCCTTCGTCATTGAACCTCATGGTGTCGCCCCGCAGGACGCAGTCTGTCTGTGTCCCACTGGTCGGTCTTCAATAAAGGAACCACGGCCGGTTGGCATTAGTGAGATACTAACTTTGAGATTCTTCGAGTAGAATCCTAGCGGAGGTGCCCCCATGCGAAGAGAGATTTGTGGAATACGAGGATTCAGGATCATTGGAACTGTCGCAATCGGAATGGTTTGTCTGCTTGCACTTGTAAGTTACATGGAGTCGCAGTCCCACTCCTCGCAAGACGATCAGATGACACTGGAAGAGCTGCAACGCATGCCCAAGATTGACACTCACGCTCATATCAGAGGCCCTCTCGATAAAGACGAAGGGCAGTTCCTCGCTCTGCTCAAAAGACACAACTTGAAATGGCTGGATATTTGCGTTGTGGGCATGGAATGGGAAAAGCTCAAACAGAAAATCGCCCTAGCGGAAAGATTCCATGAAAAGTACCCCAAGAACATCTCGTGGGCTACTTCCTTCAACCTGGAGAACTGGGGCGACAAGATCTGGAGGATCGCAGCTTTGGAGACAATCGGGCAGGGGTTTGCCGAAGGTGCTGTAGCAGTAAAAGTCTGGAAAGAAATCGGAATGGTCCTCAAGGACCCGAATGGCCGATACGTGATGATAGATGATGCAAGGTTCAACCCGATTTTGGAATTCATTCAAAGTCAAGGCAAGACCCTGGTCGCACACATCGGGGAGCCCCAAAACTGCTGGCTGCCGCTAGAGGCCATGACTGTCGATGGAGATCGCAATTATTACAGGCAGCATCCCCAATACCATGCCTACTTGCATCCGGAGATTCCCACGTATTGGGATCAAATCAAAGCGCGAGACAACGTGTTGGAGAAACATCCCGAACTCAGGGTCGTAGGTTGCCACCTGGGAAGCCTGGAATTCGATGTTGATGAATTGGCCAAGCGTCTCGACAAGTATCCAAATTTTGCGGTTGACATGGCAGCGCGAATCGTTCACTTCCAGGTGCAAGACCAGAAAAAAGTGAGAGAGTTCATACTCAAATACCAGGGTCGGTTGCTTTATGCCACAGATAATGAAGTCGGTGCTGCAGGGGGGGAAACCGACATACCCTCGCAATTGTCGGAACTCGAGGCCGTCTACCAGAGGGATTATCGTTATTTTGCCACTGGCCAGGAGCTCGAAGTCCCGGCAGTGAAGGCCGGTTTCAAGGTACAGGGTCTGGCCTTGCCGCGCCCGGTGCTCAAGAAGATTTATTTCGAAAATGCAAGGACATGGTTTCGAGGCATTTAGCTCAAGGTTACCAACCCTACCCTATTCTGTCCGAGATGATCAGGTCGTACAGGTGAACTTCTTCAAGTAAAGCAGTCATACGGAGAGAACTCAAATGAAGTCCAATCAATTTGCTGGCAAGCCTTTTTCGCTTCCTTTCAGCCGACGGGTGTTCTTGGGAGTTAGTGCTGTCAGTGCTGTGCGAGTCCTGGGCGCGAATGACCGGATCCGCTGCGCAACGATCGGCGTTGGAGGCAGAGGGTACTATCTCACAAGCAAGTTCAAGGAACTGGGGGCAGACATGGTAGCGGTTTGCGATGTCTATGAACCGCGGCGCCAGAAGTGTCTGGAAGCGGCCTCTCCCGGCGCCCGGGCCTGCGAGGATTATCGGCACATCCTGGACGACCACTCGATTGATGCAGTGGTCATCGCCACGCCGGAACACTGGCATGCAAAGATAACGATTGATGCCGTGAAGGCAGGAAAAGACGTTTACGTGGAGAAACCACTGGCCCATTCGGTCCAGGAGGGATTTCAGATGGTCGAAGCGGTTCGGCAGACCAAACGGTTGGCCATGGTCGGGACACAGCGCCGGAGCTACGACTTGTATCGAGAAGTGAAGCAAATCTTCGATTCTGGAGTCCTGGGAAAGGTGCGACTGGTCAACTGCTGGTGGTTGAATCGCTGGGAATCCCTCGGTACTAAGCCGTTGGAGGGGAGACTGAATTGGGAACTCTTCCTTGGGTCTGCACCCAAGAGAGA
>DATKMG010000015.1:0-31316 GCA_035541995.1 Terriglobia bacterium | reverse complement strand
GGCGAGGGGTTCGGCTTTGGGGTCAGCTTTCCTTGGCGGAGTGATATTCAATCTTTCCAATATCCTTCTGGTCGCAGCCATTGATATAGCGGGAATGTCGGTGGCCTTTCCCATCGGCGTGGGCCTGGCGTTGGTCATTGGAGTAGTGACCAACTACATTGCCATGCCCATCGGAAATCCTGTTTTGTTGTTTGCCGGAGTTTCCGGCGTGGTCCTGGCAATCCTGATGTCGGCTATAGCGTACAATCGACTCCCTACCCAAGGGTCGAGGACAACTGGCAAAGGGATAGCGATTTCCATTATCGCCGGCTTGCTCATGGGGTACTTTTACCGGTTTGTGGCAGCTTCCATGGGGATCATGGCTCAAGATGGCAGCCTGGAGACTGGGAAGCTCAGCCCTTACACGGCTCTGGTTCTCTTTTCGGCAGGATTGTTTTTGTCGAACTTTGTCTGGAATAGCCTGATCATGGCACGCCCGATAGTCGGTGATCCTGTTCCGTTTGGCGACTACTTCACTAAAGGGAATGCGCGTTTGCACTTGATTGGCATCCTGGGTGGTGTGATCTGGAGCATCGGGATGTCCCTTAGCATTCTGGCTTCAAGTGCCGCAGGTTTCGCTATCTCATACGGCTTGGGGCAGGGGGCCACGATGATCGCTGCGTTCTGGGGTGTTTTTATATGGAAGGAGTTCAAGACTGCCCCGGCTGGGACCAGCCGACTGCTGACCTTGATGTTCCTATTTTTTATTCTTGGTCTGGGACTCATTGTCGTTGCGAGGATTGCATGATGAATAAGGTCATTATGGTAGTTGGAAGCTTGAATATGGATTTTGTGGTCCAGCTGGACAAGCTCCCCCTTCGGGGTGAGACTGTGCACGGCCGGGGGTTCCAGATGCTCCCCGGGGGAAAGGGGGCGAACCAGGCCTATGCTGTAGGAAAACTGGGTGGCAAGAGCCGGATGGTCGGATGTGTCGGAGAAGATGTTTTCGGAGAGAAACTCAAGTCCAGCTTGCAGTCAGCAGGGGTAGATACCACTCATATTCGTTCAGTGTCTGGAGAATCCAGCGGAGTTGCATTGATCCACGTGGAGGCTGGAGGACAAAATCAGATTGTGATTGCCGCAGGTGCCAATAGCCGATTGTCCCCCTCCGACGTGGAGGCTGCAATCGAGCAGGTTCGGCCGGGATTCGTTCTAATGCAACTGGAATCTCCAATGGAGACAGTGGAGGCAGCGGCTCATCTGAGCCAGGTCCGAAGCATTGTCGCCATTCTAGATCCAGCGCCAGCCAGAACACTCGGTCACTCCCTCCTGCAAAGGCTCGATTTGCTGACGCCCAATGAAACAGAGGCTTTGCTATTGCTGGGCCGTCGCGCTAGCACGGTATCCTTAGAAGAAGCACCCCAGATTGCCACCCAACTGCTGCAATTAGGTCCGAAGCAGGTAATCTTGAAACTCGGAGAAAAAGGGGCCTGGATGGCCAATAGACAAAGAAGCCTGCATTTCCCGGCCCACAAAGTCGCAGCTGTCGACGCAACAGCAGCAGGAGATACTTTCAACGGAGCTCTGGCTGTGGCTTTAGCGGAAGGGAAATCGTTGCAAGAGGCTATTTCTTTTGCCAATGGCGCAGCTGCCCTATCCGTAACCCGGTTGGGAGCCCAAGCTTCTGTTCCCTCACGTAATGAAGTGGAGGCCTTTCTTTCGAGACAACCCCTATTCACTCCAGCTTGAATAGCCATCCCTCTCGCGCAAGCTTAGGATTGCCAGGGCCGAGATCCCTATCTCGGTGTGATTGCCTCTTCCTGCGGAAGCGTGCGATAATGTCAAACAAACAAGAGAGACCGCAAAGATCATGGGAGAGTGGGCTTCCTACCTGAAGTGGAGTTCTTGAATTCAAGGACAGTCGAACCGGTGAACCGAATCCCAGCCGAATTGGTCGAAGCAACATGTCAGAAAATGGCTATAACTCCGCCCAAAAAGGCGCGAAAACTGATCGACCAAATGCAGCAGGAACAGCCATATTTAATGGCATATCTGCTGGCAGCCGTTGAGCGCGAGTTTAATCGGGCGGAAGCCGAACTCCTCTATTACTGGGGGCTAGTCATCTGGCAAATCATGAGACAGGGTACTCCCAGTCCCCGCATCCTATCCCCAGCGATCCTAAACAAGGTCGAGCGAGACACCTTCAAGATGCTGAAAACCTTGGGTCGACTCAAAGATCGGGATCTCCAGAAGAACGTCGAACTCATATTTCAGAACCGCAACCAGGTGGAAATCCTGAAGGTCGTCCTAGAGGAAATCATGGAGGAAGATGACGAGGAGATCCGGGAAGAATACAAAGGGATGCTTTTCCTCTATCTGCATATTTTGGTCGAGTGTTTTGATCGGTGACTCGCAGGTCCATTCCAATCACACAGTCTGTCAAAGAAGCGTGACCAAGGTTGGCACCAGCCAGGTGTTCCAAGTTTTCCTTCCAGATCGTTTCTGGGTGGGCTGGTTAACGAGTGTAATGATGGATCCCTCGGAGGCACATCACACTCTGTCTTCGTAGTCTCGGCCGAAACCAACCTTCTAACTTCCCGTGCGTGATTGAGCCTGTAGTTGGGTTCTCCCTTTTCTCTTTTCTCGTTCTTTTCACTTAGTATAGAGTGGGGTGATGTTTCTGGAGCAAGAAAAGGACCTGGAGCAACGGGTCCCCCTACGATGGCTCGCCAAGACAGGAGTGTTCGCCATCGTCCGGAGGTGATGAATGATCAAACTCCTTTGGCTTTTGTTTAAGAATGTCATGCGTAATCGGCGCAGGACAGTACTCACGGTCAGCAGCACTGCGGCTTCATTGTTCCTCGTGACCACGCTGTTAACAGTTCTCCATGAATTCCAGAACCCGACCCAAACCCCGGAATCAGCACTCCGACTGGTAACCCGGCACAAAGTGTCATTGTTTAATGCCATTCCCATTGCCTACCTCGAGAAAATCAAGAAGGTGGAAGGGGTACAGGCAGTATGTGGCTCCATGTGGTTCGGTGGGGTCTATAAGGATCCCTCCAACTTCTTTGCCCAATTCTCCGTCAACACGGACCAGTTCTTCCAGGTCTACCCTGACCTCTTGATGCCTGAAGACCAAAAAGAAGCTTTCTTGAAAGACCGGACGGGTGCCATCGCTGGAAATAGTCTAGCGGAAAGATTCAAATGGAAGGTGGGTGAACGCATTCATTTGAAGGGCGCTCTGTTTCAAATGGATCCAGAGCTGACCCTTCGTGGTATCTATGAGAAGGGACCTGACGATGGCGGCAGCCTCTATTTCCATTGGGAGTACTTCAATGAGGGGATGAACAATGCAGGATTTACTGGTACCTATGCAATCCGAGCGCGCACTGCGGAGGATGTACCGAGTGTTGCTGCAAAAGTGGATGCCCTTTTCCAGAATTCGACCGTGCCGACGAAGACGGAGACGGAAAAGGCTTTCGTTCTGGGATTCATCTCGATGTTAGGGAACGTCAAGTTCTTGATTACCAGTATTTGTTCCGTGGTGATTTTCACGATTGTGTTAGTGGCTGCGAACACGATGGCCATGTCGATCCGTGAGAGGGTCCGGGAGATCGGCATTCTAAAAGCGGTCGGTTTCCAAAGCAGCCAGGTCCTTGGCTTGTTGCTGGGCGAATCCATTTTCCTTTCCGTCAGCGGGGCGCTGATTGGTTCGTTGGGGGCCCGGTTCATCTTCTCAAATCTCAACTTGCCTGCTCTGACCGGCGGTTTCATCCAAAGAGTGGACATCACCCCCTTGATGTTATCGATTTGCGTGGGAATCGGGATACTGGTCGGGATACTGGCTGCCGGGATCCCGGCATGGAAGGCTTCACAACGTCCTGCAGCGGATGCGCTGCGGCGAGTGGCCTGAGGAAAGGGAACCTAATGATGAGAATTCCAGTCAAATATAACCTCGGAAGCCTGTGGGTTCGCAGAGTCGGATCAGCCATGACGGCCCTTGGAATTGGCCTTACGGTATCTATATTCATAACCATGCTGGCCCTCGTTCATGGCTTGAACTCGACGTTTGTAGAGACAGGTCAGGACAACCAGCTGATAGTGATCCGAGCCGGAGCGCTGAATGAAGTCAACAGCTACTTTGACAGGGACCTGTATCAAACTGTCCGCTTGCTGCCTGGGATAGCCGTGAATGAGAACAAGGAACCGCTGGCTTCCGGCGAGATCATAGTTGTAGTTAATCACCCCCGTCTTACTGGGGAGGCGTCGAATGTCATGGTCCGCGGTATGACGAGTGCGGGTTTGAGTGTCCGGCCTGAGGCCCGCCTCGTCACCGGACGCTGGTTCCGGCGAGGATTGAGGGAAATCGTCGTCAGTGAGCCTCTCTCCAAACGCCTCCAAAACATGCGCTTGGACGATACGATCCACATGTCGCGCAGCGAATGGAAGGTAGTAGGAATTTTTGATACAGGTGGAACCGCCTATGATTCTGAGATCTGGACAGACTATGAGGATGTGGCTCAGGATTGGGACCGTCCGATTTATTCTTCGATTCTGTTAAAGCCTGAAACCCCAGGAGCGGCACAGACCATTGTGCGCCGGATTGCTGATGACCGCCGAATCCATCTACAGGCCATTTCTCAAAAGGAGTACTATCTCAGCCAGACGAGTTCCTCTGTGGGGATCAAAATCCTGGGGACGTTTATTGCCACTTTGATGGGTATTGGCTCCTGTTTTGCCGCCATGAATATGATGTACGGAGCGGTGATGTCTCGATCCCGAGAGATTGGCACATTGAGAGCCCTAGGGTTTTCCAGGTGGAGCATTCTCACTTCATTTCTCTTGGAGTCTGTGTGTCTGTCCTTGGTTGGAGGCACGCTTGGCTGTCTGATGGCCCTGCCCATCCATGGTATTTCCACGGCCACTGCCAACTTCGTTACATTCAGCGAGGTTGTTTTCAATTTTCGAATAACTTCCACTATTCTCCTCCAGGGTCTTTGCTTTGCTGCGATTGTGGGGGTTCTGGGTGGAGGTCTTCCTGCTCGCAGGGCTTCTCAGATCAGCATTCTTCAGTCCATGATGGAGTGAAGAGAAGTCTACGGCTGACGTGGGCGGAGGGACGGATTAGACTTTAGAAGATCCTGGCTACCCAACCGGATATCAAGAAGATCCAGAGACCACTTCATCCCGCCAATTTCGAATTGCATTTCAATGAGTCAGTGACTATGATGGGGCACCATCAACAGGAGAAGGGTGCTTTTCCTTCCTGATTCTCTGCACTGAGGCCACGGTATGCAACATTTCAAGCAGCTCATCCGAAACGTCCCGGATTTTCCCAAGAAAGGAATCCTGTTCTACGACATCACCACGCTGCTAAAGGACGGGAAGGCATTTGCAGAAGTTATGAACTCCCTTGCTGACCGATATCGAGATCGGCAAGTGGATCTAGTGGTTGGAATCGAGTCCAGGGGGTTCATTTTTGGCTCAGCCCTAGCCCTTCAGCTTAAGGCTGGATTTGTGCCCGTCCGCAAGCCAAAGAAGCTTCCTGCTAAAACACTCAGAGTAACCTACGACTTGGAATATGGTCAGGATTCGCTGGAGATTCATGAGGATGCCATTCAAAAAGGGCAAAGAGTACTGGTCGTCGATGATCTGTTGGCTACGGGCGGAACAGCGGCGGCAGTTTTGGAGTTGGTTCGGCGGTTGGGTGGCGAAGTTGTCGGAGTCGCCTTCCTGGTGGAGTTGGAATTCCTGAACGGGAGGAAGAAGCTACCGGGATATGATGTCTACACCATGTTGAAGTACCAGGAATGAGCCTCGACCGAGGAGTTAGTCTTCCTGCGAGGCAGGGTACTCCTCAGAGTGTGATTCCATGACCGCCAGAAAATCCCCCTCCCGCCTCAGGAAGGCATCCGCGATGTCTGGATCAAAGTGAGTTCCCCGGTCTCGTATCAACCTTTCTTTTGACTCCTCGGGCGAAACTTTATCCTTGTAGATTCTCTTGGAAGTCAAGGCGTCGTAAGCGTCGGCAAAAGCGACTATACGGGCAGACAAGGGGATGGCTCTGCCGCTAAGCCCGGACGGATAGCCGGTCCCGTCAAACTTCTCGTGGTGGTTGTAAGCGATCTCACGCCCCCAACTGAGAAATGACCGGCCCGGGAGTTTCTCTTCTGCAGCCCTTAGCGCATCGCCTCCGATTATCGTATGCGTTTTCATGACTTCATATTCTTCCGGGGTCAACCTGCCAGGCTTCAGGAGAATATGGTCGGGGATTCCAACCTTCCCGATGTCATGCAAGGGACTGGATTTGTATATGTTGTCGATGAAGTTGTCGTCGATCTCTTCCCGATACACCTGCAGTTTGCCTAGTTCCTCGGCCAGAATCCTGCAGTAGTTCTGCATCCGGTCCAAATGATCCCCGATTTCAGGGATGCGACACTCGGCCAGCTTGGCAAATCCGATGACGGCTGCATCCTGGGCTGATTGAACCTCCTGCAGTCGTTCCAATAGTTGCTGTTCCAGGTATTTCTTGTCTGAAACGTCGCGGACAATAAATACATCGGCAAAGGCATGCCCGCGGGAATCCTTGACCCGGGTAATGGTGAGATGGGCGTACCACTGGGTCCGGTCTGAACGGTCGTCTATTAGCTCACCAGACCATGAACCTCGCGTTCCCAAGGAATGGTTAACTTGATGACTCAGATCGCGGAACCTGCCGACCCCTGACAAGATGGACGGAAGCGTTCCGATTAACTCTCGGCGGTTGAAGCCCGTCAGCTTTTCGTAGGCCGGGTTGACCATGATGATGCGGTGAGAGATGTCCGTGAGAATGATGCCGTCAATCGTGCTTTGCACAATGTCTTGAAACAGGATGGAGTCCACCATCCCGATCTCTTCCTTCTCTCTCAGGCTCTCGCGGAGGCTTTCCCGGTCGTCCTGTTCTCTCAGGTAGGTGTCGCGTTTCTTCAGGGCCGCATTGACCGTGGAAAGGATTTCTCCCGTGGTCGCCGGCTTAACGACATAATCGTATGCCCCGCTCTTCAGAGCATTTCTCACCATGACCGTGTCGTTGTGCCCACTTATCAGGATGACGGCAACGTCCGGGAAGCTGCTCTTGACCTCCTGAAGAAGATCAAGCCCAGAACGTTCCGGCATGACGAGGTCAGTTAAGACGCATGTATAGGTCTGAGTCTTCAAATACAGCAAAGCTTCTTCGACAGATTCTGCTTGATCACAGTCGAAGCCATTGGCGCCCAGTATCTCCACCAGGGCCCGTCGGGTTATGGGATCATCATCGACAACCAATATTCGATGAAGATTAACCTGTGGTCCTGAACTAGATCCATCCGCCTGGAATCTGAGCAACCCGTTTTGCATTCCACAACCCGATGTCACTCCAGAATTGGTGCCAGACAAGCCCTTAGCGAACCTGATTCCGGGCTCAATCCTGGACAGGAGAAGTCATTTGGACCATCGATTACCCATATCGGGTGGTTTCTTGGTTTCCTTTAGCATTTTCGATGGAGTTACAATAAAGTAACACATTAATTATCTATATCTTAGAAGTGAGAGTCCCAACCCGTTTTCGGTGAGTAAACCACTCATTTCCCAGGCTTGGTTGGGCTCCACTTCTGGGGCAAAACTCGTGAAAAAACCAGCCAGACGGCGGTAGAAATGAGTTAGGGAAGTGACGGTAAACTGGAGAGCATCTTCTTGGCGTCCGGGTCCGCAGGAAAGTAATCCTGCATGGCCTCCAAAACACTTCGTGCCTGAGAAAATTCCTTTTGTAAAATGTGCAGCCGGGCCAAAAGAAGGAAAGCTTCCCTGTTCTTTTGGGGGGCCAGTCTTGTTGCCATTTCCAGGTGTTCAACCGCCAAGTCGTACTGCTGTTTCTGGAAATAGATCTGTCCCAGTGCCAAATGAGCTGCCACCGAGTTGGGTTCAAAAGTCAGAGCCTGTTTGAAGCTTTCCGCTGCAGAATCGGGCTTTTGTAGAATCAAGTAGAGGTTACCAAGGTTAATGTGGGGCTTGCCTGAATCATTTCGAATCGCTAGTGCCTGCTTGTAGGCGTCAATGGCTTTGTCCCACTGCTGTAGCTTCTGGTACTGTACACCCAGGTTGTTAAAGGCTTCAAAGAACTTGGGGTCTTCGGAAATCGCTTTTTGCAGATGTTCTATCGCCCTCTGTGTATTCCCTTTTTGACTTTCCTCGCTGGCCTTCTGAAATTCGTTGGAGGCTTTCCTGGAAACGGTAGAAACAGTTTCTTCCCGCTCGGGGATCTCCTTCTTAGTGTATTCCTTCACGAGTTCCCGGACCTCAGCCGATCCGTCAGCCCGCAGCCGAATCTGAACATAAACGGTTTTGGGGCTAGGATAGGATTTCAGTTGCACCGGTCGCACCACTGTGGGAGATTCTTCCCGTTCGATGGTGAGCAGGTAGTTCCCTGCTTCCAACCCTTCGAAGGCAAAACTGCCGTCGTATCGGAGCGTGGTCGTACCCACATCCGGTCCGTTGTCTCTCCTCAAGGAGACGTGGATGGGTTTATCCCTTTTTGTGCCATCAATGATGACCATGCCCCGCATGGAATGGCGGATGATTGGGCTCTGAGCCTGGTCAATCCCCTTGAGGCTTGCCGCGAGTCTACTGGTTGACAAACTCAGGCCTATAAGAAGTACAGAGGCAACTGCGATTTCAGATAAATCGATGGAACAGCGCATTGTTATCGATCGATCACCCGCTGGAATAAATCAATCCTCTTACCCTTTCCCCTGGTCTCACCTGGAATCGAAGGCAGCAGCATTTCCCCCAGTCTAATACCTTCTGCCTTCTTTTGCACCTTCCTCAAGCAGACTTGATCGACACGGCGGGGAATTTGCATTGGGAATTCAGTTTATTGATGTTCCCGTCGCGGGATGCCAGAAGCTTGAGCATTTCCTTGTCTCCTAGATAAAAGGCGTCCGATCCCCAAACCTGTTGACGTCATTTGCCGCAGAGTCTATGATGATTATTTTGATCTTTACCCAAGATTCTCTACTGTGTGGGCGTGAGCGGAAATGGCACTGGATCGGATTATTGTTCGCGGTGCGAGACAACACAACCTTAAGAATATTCACGTCGAGATTCCCAGGAACCGATTGACGGTCATTACGGGGCTGAGCGGGTCTGGCAAGTCGAGTCTCGCCTTTGACACAATCTACGCCGAGGGGCAGCGGAGGTACGTAGAATCATTGTCGGCTTACGCTCGGCAATTCCTGGACCAGATGGAACGCCCCGACGTAGATTCGATCGAGGGACTCAGTCCAGCCATTTCGATCGAGCAAAAAACCACCAGCCGCAGTCCCCGCTCCACCGTTGGGACCATCACTGAAATCTATGACTACATCCGCCTACTCTATTCCTCTATAGGAATTCCACACTGTCCAAAGTGCGGACGCCTGATTGCCAAGCAGTCGACCAAGCAGATTCTGGAGAGTGTCAAAACCTTGCCTGAAGGGGAGCGGATCATGATCCTGGCTCCCGTCGTCCGTGGGCGTAAGGGAGAGTTCAAGAAACTGCTTGAGGATCTGGCCAAAGACGGCTTCGTTCGCGCCCGTATCGACGGCGTGTTGGGGAATCTGGATGAGGAGATTCATCTAGACAAAACGAAGAACCATACCCTCGAAGTCGTCGTGGACCGTCTTCTGATCAAGCCTGGTATTGAGAAGCGGTTGGAAGCCTCAATTGAAGTTGCCATGAAATTGGCCAAAGGTATTGTGTTGGTGGCCGTGGTGAACGGGGAAGAACGGTTATATTCAGAGCGACTGGCTTGCGTGGATTGTGGCTTATCGATCCCGGCCATTGAACCGCGGACCTTTTCATTCAACAGCCGGTATGGGGCTTGTCCGGAATGTACCGGGCTTGGCTACAAGTTTGAGCTGGATCCCAGTCGCATTTTCCCTGAGACTTCCAAGTCGATCCTCAACGAAGGCTTAGTGCCTTGGAACACGGGGCTGCCTTTGCACGTCCGGCACTACTTGGACCACCTAGCCAAGTATCTGAAGGTTGACCTGAGCCAACCCTTCGAATCTTTGCCTGCCAGGATCCAAACAACAATCTGGCATGGAGTACCGAATGTCCGGGAGCTTAAAGAGGGTCTTCTGAAGATGGTGGAAGAGGAATGTCGGCTAGAGAGCACCGAGAGTGGAACTTACGAGAGTTTTATGACCAGCCAGCCCTGTGCCGCCTGTGAGGGGAAACGACTGCGCCCGGAAAGCTTATCCATAAAGGTGGCTGGACTCTCTATCGCCGAACTCACGGCTCTGCCCATCAATGAGACCTTGCATGTTGTCAAAGGAATCCGGTTAAGCGAGCGGGAAGAGTTGATCGCGGGCCGAATCCTGCAGGAAATTACCGACCGCCTGGAGTTCCTGCAGGCCGTGGGATTGAACTACTTGAGTCTGGACAGGTCAGCATCGACTTTGTCCGGAGGTGAAGGGCAACGGATCCGCCTGGCTACCCAGATTGGCTCCAGACTGAGGGGGGTCCTATACGTGTTGGATGAACCATCCATCGGTCTGCACAATCGAGACAACCAGCGCCTCCTAGGCATGCTGGAACAATTAAGGGATTTAGGCAACACGGTTGTGGTGGTGGAACACGACGAGGACACGATTCGTCGCGCCGATTATGTTCTGGATTTGGGCCCGGGGGCTGGGAAGGCGGGAGGAGAGTTGATCGCCGTTGGGAGTGCCCAAGAGATTTCCTGTAACCCCCGTTCCCTTACCGGACGCTATATTTCCGGCGAACTCAGCATCCCTGTTCCTGAACTCAGGCGAATTCCGAACGATAAGGCCCTCGTGGTACGCGGAGCGCGGCACAACAACCTTAGGAACCTTGATGTTGTCTTCCCGCTCGGATTGCTCACCCTGGTCACAGGGGTCTCAGGATCGGGAAAGTCATCACTTGTCAACGACATCTTATATCGAGCCTTAGCCAGGCGACTTTATCGCGCCATGGACGAGCCGGGCCGCCATCGCGAAATCGAAGGCATTGATCTCATTGACAAGGTCATTGAAATTGACCAATCTCCCATCGGCCGGACCCCGCGTTCCAATCCGGCTACTTACACAGGGCTGTTTACGGCCATTCGGGACTTGTTTGCTTCACTGCCCGAATCCCGGGAACGTGGATACAAGGCCGGCCGATTCAGTTTCAATGTCAAGGGGGGACGGTGCGAGGCCTGTCAGGGGGATGGTCTGCGGCGAATTGAGATGAATTTCTTACCGGACGTATACGTGGAGTGCGAAGTTTGTCGAGGCCATTGCTACAACCGAGAGACTCTCTCGGTGAAGTACAAGGGAAGTTCCATTGCGGACCTGTTGGAAACTACTGTCAGTGAGGCCTTCCAACTCCTGGAGAACATTCCCCTGATTAAGGTCAAGTTGCAGACCCTGATCGACGTTGGACTGGGTTACATCCATCTGGGGCAGTCGGCTACCACTCTTTCCGGCGGAGAAGCCCAACGAATCAAGCTCGCCAAGGAACTCAGCCGCCGGGCTACCGGGAAGACCGTATACATTCTTGATGAGCCGACTACTGGTCTGCATTTTGACGATGTAAAAAAACTGCTGGAGGTTCTGAATCGCTTAACCGGCCTGGGCAACACGGTCATCATCATTGAACACAACGTCGATGTCATTAAAACGGCCGACTGGATTATCGATTTAGGCCCAGAAGGGGGAGAGGGCGGCGGAAGGATTGTGGCTCAGGGTACTCCTGAACAACTTGCAGAAAATCCAAAATCCTACACAGGCCAGGCTCTGGCTCGAGTTTTGAACTGTCGATTAGCTCGGGTGGCCGAATCTTCCCCCCAGTACTCTTGACGTCGGATGGCCTTTGAGATTTACCCTTCTTGAGTAGCCAGGTGTAACCGGTCGGAGGGGAAGCATTTCGGACCGCGATCCGGAATGTGCCGGTTAGCGGGGTCTACATTCCATAAGCTGCCAGCCGTCGGCAGACTCCTGGAATCCCACTTCATCCGGCCCGATCATGATGCAGAGTTCGCCGGATTTCTGGCGACTGGTGACAGATTCCAAGACTGGCTCCAGACGGCCCCGAGGATAGAGAACGGTCGGAATGACGATGTTCTCACTCTCGGTGCGGGCTTTTAGGCTCAAAACCTTCACCGGCTTGATCCATCTTGATGGACTTTCAACAGTGCCTGCCAGGACCTCAGGCATTGCCGGAATGACATCCAGCGCCGCTTCGTCCTGTTCAATGGTCCATCCGACCTTCTTGTTCATTTCCGCGATTTTTCCATAGGAATGGAATCGCAGTTCCACTGACTGAGGTTCGGGAGTGGCGATTTCATCAAGGATGACCCAGTACCGCTTATTTACAAAGACGACGTGCCGACGTACACGTCGCGTCGCTAACTCATAAGTACCGTCGGCCACTCCCAGCAAGGCCTCATATCCCGCTCCCTTGTCCGGGCCAAAGAGACTTCCGCGCTTGCCAGGTACCTGGCCTTTTCCTCCAATCAAAACGGTGTTATGGCCTGCCGTAGTGATCTCATAGTATTGATAGCGCCGCTCGGGATGGAAATAGTCAGCCGGATAGGGTCGACTGCCCAATTCCACGACCAACATGCTATCGCCAAATCCAACGTTCAGCGTGTTTAAGTCCAGGTGTGTATGATTGGCAGCCAGTGAGCCATTCTTAAAGGCTAGAAAGTAAGGGGGGTCGGGCTGACTGGGGGCCATGAAAGCCCAGCCGACCGAGGGAAAAACCGAGATGGGATCGATCTTAGGACGAAACCCTTCATTGGCCTCAGGGAGCCATGATGCACCGATGGACCGCCACAATAGAGTGAACGCCTCCTGGGGCCAGCCTTCTTGAGGTTCCATGTGTGCGCTCTCTCGATCCTGATACCAGACGAAGTCCGGATTCAGATACTCGCGGCCCAACAGGTAGAAAATGGGGTCCTCAGCCCGGTGGTTCGAGTCTCCGAAGCCGGCAGCCAGCTTGACTCCAGGGTCAAAGACCAGCGGGAAATACGCTGTGCTGCGGACTCCCTCCATCAGAAAGATCTCTTTCCCCCCGGCTTTGGCGCATCGTCGCAGAGCTTCGGCCGCCAGAAGGGCATATCGGTGGCCATACATCCAGTAACCGGTCCCTTCATCCCAACCCCCGTCAGATGCCAGATGATCCCAGTAATGCTTCATGGCTGGGATGGCCAATTCCAATACTTTCTCTGAGTATTTGGATTCTCCTTCCAGGGCCAGTGCCAACACCGCGGCCCCGCCATTGCAGACGGGGTTCCAATTGTGTTCGGCTGTGAACCAAAACGGCGGGTCGGACGCGGTGGCTCCCTGCAGGTAGGCATCGAGTCCGCGGTTTTCAACTCCTTCCCGCAGACGCTGTCGCTCGGAAGGCAACAAGTCCCAGTAAAGCCAATCGTAGGCCAAGCCAAAGGTCATGCAAGTCTCCCCCGTCATCAGGTCGTACGGTGGAGAATGGGCAGTGTCAACCCAGATCTTCCAATCTTCAATGGCGTGGTCCAGTTCTGCGACCGCCGCATCACGATACCGGCGTTCCCCGCTCAGTGTGAATGCCATGCAGAATGTGATGACGCGCCCCTGCAGTCGCCGTGCCGCCTCCAACCCTTTCAACTCGCCGGGCTTGTCGGGTTCACCGCGTCCAGTAAGTGAAACCAGCAAGGGTGGTGACTGGAGCAGCCTCTCGGCGTGCTCAAACAAATGGGTTCGGAATTGCCTGAGTTGAGGTTGTAATGCATTTGCCTTTAGGATGGGAATATCTTCCTTGCCAAACAGCAAACGGGGATGACCGGTATCAAGGGCCAAGGCCGAACTCATGAGGCAGGCCAAGGATAGGATCGAAACTGCTGGGAAATACCACATGAGGGGTTCCTCCAATTGAGGGGAAGTTGGCTGAGAGGCCTGATGCTTCTTTCTTAGAGGAAGCAGCATTGTGGGGGGCCGTGTGCCCTTGAAGTAGGGGTAGAGCACACGCGCTTAATGCTGGGCAGGAGCTTCAATCAGTCCGGGCTGGCTCGATCCGCTCCACCCAAATTCCACAATTATCTGAGGATCTTCCCGGTGCGGGACCATCGTGTCCTGGTGAAGAAGTTCAATGCAACCGACCCGTATTCTTTGGCATACTCAATCACGCTCTTGGGGCGCGGATCATACGGATCTGCTTCATAAGACCAGTAGATGAACAGAGGTTTCCCAATGATGTATTGAGCTTTGACAAAGCCCCAATAGCGGCTGTCATTGCTGTTATCGCGGTTGTCTCCCATCATGAAATAGCAGTACGGGGGGATCCTGACGGGGCCGTAATTGTCACGCACCAAGTAGTCTTGCGGAATTCCCGATCCGCGCTCATAGATATTGGGATCAATTAGATATTTGTACGGTTCATCCAGTTTCCTGCCATTGATATACACCACCTTGTCCCGGATCTCCAAGATATCTCCGGGAACTCCAATGACGCGCTTGATAAATGGAACCTTGGGATTCTCAGGTGATTTGAACGCCACTATGTCACCCCGCTTGACGGAGCGCACGGGCAGAATCCTGGACATGAAATCCGGGTAGTTAGCAGGAAAAGCGAATTTATCGAGGAAGAAATGATCTCCGACCAGGATAGTGGGCTTCATTGATTCGGTGGGGACCTGGGTGGCTTGGGCAATGAAACTAGTGAAAAAGAAAACGAAGATCAAGCTGAACACCAGGCTTTCCAGCCACTCGCGGGCTGCACTCTTGCGTCGTGACTGCTCGGTGTCATTCTCCAAGTTATCGGGAACAACTCCATTCTCGCTCGGATCTGTTTCTTGCTGCACTTTTTCAAAACTCCAGAATCTCTTTCTCATTGAACCGCTTTGCTTCCTTTCCATACAAAAACTGCGAAGGCTCAGGCCCCGTTACGGCAACGAGACCTATAACCCTAGTGACATTATAGGCAATCTAGGCCTGGTTTTCAAGAAAGCGACAAACCTCAGCCCGATCGCTGCACTGGCTGAGCAAATCCCCAATCGTTTGGTGCAGTACCGGGTGAACCAAATCCCGGGCTATATCTGACAGCGGAATCAGGACGAAACGCCTCAGATGTAACCTGGGATGCGGGATTATCAAGTTAGGTTCGCTGAGAATCAGCGCGTCATAGAATAGAATGTCTAGATCGATCGTGCGCGGACCGGAGCTTATTGTTCGCTCACGTCCCAGACTGGTTTCAATCTCCTGGCACAGCCCCAATAAATTGACCGGAGTTAGCCTCGTCTCAATCCGGACCGCTAAGTTGAGAAACGAGCCTTGGGGGACAATGCCCAGCGGTTCCGTCTGATAGACAGGGGAGGCCTGGACGAGAGGGCTGTCTCTCACCCCCAGACGGCGAATGGCCTCCTCAATGTTGACCTTTCTGTTACCAAGATTTGACCCTAGTCCCAGAAATGCCGTGTGAATTCGCTGTCCCATGGATTCAGTTGTGGAAGGCGACTCGACCGGAACTATCCGAGATTACCGAATTAACTCATTTATTCACGGTTCAGACGCCGCGGGGGCGCGGCGTCTCCAAATCCTTGGAGACGGGACGCCCTCGTCCCGCTTCCGGCGACACACCGTGGACGCATGGCGTCTCCAGTCGCACTTTGAATTACACCCTCCTGGGAAGGGAGTCGTGTGTCCCCGACTCTCACTCCACGATCGGACGCCAAGGATCGCGGCAACGGAGCGCGGTCTCCACTTTCAAAACCGAATCTTCGTAGAAGTGCCCATGACCTTTTCAAGTTCACTACCGCGGAACATAATGGCAGGGGTAGCCACGATGAATTCGTACTCTGAATTCATCGTGGGCTTTTCATAATGTAGTCAAAAGCCTCCGACAAACAAAAGCGTTTTGTCGTGGCTACCAGAAATCGCATTTTCACAGAAGATCCAATTGCCCAGGCCGCTGAGGAAGTCCGAAGAGTTGGTAGGCCAACCGTGTAGCGACTCGTCCGCGTGGGGTTCGTTCGAGAAACCCTTTCTGAATGAGGAAGGGTTCATAAATGTCTTCAATGGCGTCGACTTCTTCACTGACGGAGGCGGCAATAGTGCCGACTCCCACTGGCCCCCCTGAAAATCTGTCGATAATGACTCGCAACAGACGCTTGTCCATTTCATCGAATCCATGCTCATCGATCGCCAACATGGCCAGGCACTTCTGAGCCACCTCACAGTTAATGACCCCGTCAGCCTTGACCTGTGCATAGTCCCGAACCCGGCGCAGCAGGCGGTTGGCGACCCGCGGAGTCCCCCGGGAACGTGTGGCAATTTCATCCGCGCCACTCGAGTCAATCGGAATCTGCAGAATTTGGGCGGACCGATTCACAATAACCTTGATTTCCTGCTCGGTATAAAAGTCAAGCCGGTGCACGATGCCGAATCGGGAGCGAAGTGGTGCGGTGATAAGCCCGGCCCGTGTGGTAGCACCGACCAAGGTAAACGGTGGAAGGCGCAAGGTCATGCTCCGTGCGCTGGGCCCCTGGCCAATCATCAGGTCAAGCTTGTAATCCTCCATGGCGGGATAGAGGATTTCTTCAATCTGTGGTTGAAGCCGGTGAATCTCGTCAATGAATAGAACATCCTTTTCCTTCAGGTTTGTCAGGATGGCGGTCAAGTCTCCCTTGATCTGGATGACCGGCCCGGCAGTCATCTTGAAGCCTACTCCAAGCTCATTGGCAATCACCGTCGCCAAAGTTGTCTTGCCCAGACCGGGCGGTCCATAAAGCAGGACATGATCCAACGCCTCTCCCCTGGATCTTGTCGCTGCGATGGCGATTTCGAGATTTTGCTTGACCTGGTGCTGCCCAATATACTCTCTGAGGAGCTTGGGGCGGAGATTGAGCTCGAAATTCTGCTCGTCCTCATCAGGCATTCCAGAGATAATTCGATCCTTTTCCATGATTGGGTCCGATAACACTCTCTCAAAACCAACCACAAGGGGAATCCAATGAATCAGCCAAGCTTGGGGGGCAGCTCGGTCATAGGCCCCATCCACTGCAGTTCCCGCTCGATATCTTCATGGAGCTGGTATTTTCTGGTGACCTTGGAGAGCTGACTGCCACGGATTTCCATTTGGGCAAGGTCATACTGACCGAGGCCGCACTGGGCACAATAGTTGAGATAACCGACCCATGCAGGATTGATCCCCATGACTTCGAGGCCCACCCGGTCTGCGGCAATGAAATCTGTGGAGGCAATGGCAACACGAGAAGGCACCGGGAGTCCAGAGGCGGGTCCATTCCCTTCCATTCCTTCAAACCCGTCGATTACCGCAGCCCCCCAATAGGGTCGCATTTTCTGGGTAGTGAGTAGCATGTCGTAGTGGGTCTGGCGGACACCCCCATGGTAAAGACGCTTGTCGTTCCATCTGGAAGTCTTGGGCGCACTGCGTAAAGGTGCGCCCAGGGTCATGTTTTTTACTGACAAGGTCGCAACCACAGTGTTGTGTGTCTTCAGAATGGCGGAGCAAATGACGAATGCCTCCGGGTCCAGCAGGCGGGCAGCCAGCCGGACCGGAACCACGTGCAGGTCGGCATTGAGGATCGGAAGCGTCTCGTATTTCCCATCCTGGTTGAGGTCGAGCAAAGTGACCTGCTGAGTTTTGTGTTCAGCCACAACCTGCTGATAGTGGAAGTTGTCAAACCCCTCCCAGGTGTTTCCGGCAGAAGACTCGGCAATGATCACCTGGCCTTTAAACCGCGGTCCCAAGAAATCCAAAATGCCATGCAGTGCATCGGCATGAGTCGCAGCAAGCGGATTCACGGTTGAAACCAGGTTCGGTTTGATGACGACATATTTCTTTTGCTGCAACTTGGGAAGAATCTGTTCCTCGATGGCCAAGAGCGAATCGCTTACGATTTTTCTTCGCTGGTTACCACTAGTCAAAGCCACGACGGATTTGGAATTGAAGCGATTTACCGGGGGAAGAAAGGGGGTGGGTTCTTCCTTAGAAAAAAAAGTTCGACTGGCAGCAAATACTCCAGCAGTCAAATGAAAGAAATTGCGCCGCGTCAAATTATGTTCCATTTTAAGACCCTCTTGATTTATAAACTACGGCATATAGCTTAATTATGAAAGGGGGCTTTATGAAAGATATTTTTTCGCGTCGTAGTTTCCTGGCAGCCGGTTTGACACTACCAACCTCTACCCTGACTTCAACTTCGCGTTTGGCCTTGATGGAGGAGAAACCCGCCCAGCGTGTTTCCCCATCCCCTGCCGCACTCCAGTACCGAACCCTGGGTAGGACGGGCTTCAAACTGACTACCGTAGGTTTCGGTTGCATGTTGACCTCCGACTCCAGCGTCGTCGAGAAGGCCGCGGACTTGGGAATCAATTATTTCGACACGGCTCGCGGATACCAGAGTGGAAACAACGAGCGCATGGTGGGTACAGCTTTGAAGTCGCGGCGGAAGAATGTCTTCCTATCGAGCAAAAGCCCAGCCACAACCAAGGAAAAAGCACTCGACAATCTGAATACCAGTCTGCAGGAACTGGGGACCGACTACCTCGACATCTGGTATCTCCATGCCAAGAGCAAGGAATCCGATATTACTGATGAATGGCTGGAAGCCCAACAGATTGCCAAGAAAGAAGGCAAAATTCGGTTTTCCGGACTCAGTACACATGGCGGCCATTCCGAAATTATTCCTGCAGTGCTTAAACACAAAGCAGAGATCGACGTCCTGCTCACTTCCTATAATTTCACCATGCACCCGACCATCGAAGGACTGTTGGAATCGGTCGATCGGGAAGGGTTGGGTGTAGTAGCTATGAAAGTCATGGCAGGAGGATTCCGCAAGGCCAAGCCGGGGGAGAAGCTCCACGACACATTGAAGCGAGAAGGAGCAATGCTGGCTGCCCTGAAGTGGGTACTGAAGAATCCTCGCATCCACACTACTGTTCCCAGTATTACCGACATGGATCAACTGGATGAGAACTTGAAGGCCATGAGTGTGCCTTTTAGCCAGAATGATGAGAAAACGCTGGCGGCTCAGCTCGATTACATCCGTCCACTATACTGCCGGATGTGCGGTGAATGCACGGGGGCCTGTCCTAAAGGCCTTCCGGTAGCCGATGTGCTGCGCTTCCTTTCTTACGCCGAAGGCTATGGCCAGTTTCCTTTTGGGCGGGAACAATTTCTGCAGCTCCCCGTTGGTCTGCAGCAGGTACGGTGTAGTCTCTGCCCGACTTGTGCAGTGAAGTGCCCTAACGGCGTCAATGTGGGCCAACGCCTCAGCCGGGCACAGGAGGTCTTTGCGTGCTGACGGCTATAGTTCTTTCACTGATCCTGGCCATGGCCAGCCTTGCAGAGGGCCAAATCTTAGATTGCAGCGCGGTTCCCGGCTGGAAGCAGCAAGGCCCTTTGCGCTCCTATGATGCTGAGAATCTTTTTGAGTACATGGATGGGAACGCTGAAGGATATCTGGTCTTCCAGTTTGTGAACATGAAGGGGATCACCTGTGAGTGCGCCGGAGATAACATCTTGATTGACATTTCAGAGATGTCAGAGCCTGAATATGCCTTTGGCATTTTCAGCGCCAATCGAGATCGGCGACAGGCGATCGAAAAGATCGGGATGGGCGGACAGGTCTTGCCTCGACGGGCTACTTTCGCCAAAGGGAAGTACTACGTCGAACTTGCCGCCAGCCCGGAAAAGGATCATAGTCAGGCCTTGAGGGCCTTCGTGGCGGCACAGGAAAGGAACCTGGAGGGCCGTAGCGATCCACCTGAAGTGCTAAGTTGGTTTCCGAAAAGAGGCCTGGTACCTGACTCGGTCCGGTTGGTCCCGGAAAGTGTACTGGGTCTGCGCATCCTGAAACGGGGGTATGTGGGTCAGTATGATTTTGGGAAGGGCTTCCTGGTCTCAGAGAGTTCCCCCGAAGGGGCCTCCCAGATAATGGGGAAGCTGAGAGACCGGATTGGCCAGACCACGGCCGCAAAGATAGGGGATGAGGCGTTCACCGGCACAGACAAGTATCTCGAGGGCATGTGCGTATTCCGCAAAGGCAAGGTAGTGGCCGGATTCTCAAATGTAGAACCGTCCCGAGACGTCATGGCTGACGCAATCAGCTTTGCCGACCAGATTCCGTGAAATGGCCAACGGTTCTGGAGGCCGGTGTTCCCGGTCGCACTATTGACTAAGACCGGGATCCTGGACAGCGTGCATGGGCATGGTGTTGGCCGATTGGCTGGCCAGGCGTAAATCAACCTGTAACCACCAACGGGGTTTGTCGAGGATACGCAAAGGGACGCCCTGCTGGTCCCCTCGCAGAGGAAACCAGAGGGAAAAATCGTGTTTGCTCCCATCAGTCATATCGTGCAGACGGAAATCCACTTCGGCCACGTCGGAAAAATGCCGAAGGGTGGATTTCCCTTCTCCATCAGGCTCTTTCTCGGGGAGGAAGAAAGAAGGATGGTACTTGAGACGAGTTACCTCGAGGATATAGGTCTTGGCGTTGTAGGCGTAAGTGGCTGAATAGTTACCTCTCAAAAACTCCTCTCCACTCGTTTGAAACCGGTTCGAAATCTGTCGGCTCACTTCCCGCATACAGGTCAGGAACCCGTACGGAGCTGAATAGAGGCGCGATCCATTTTTGAGAACTTTGGTTTTATCCGGCGGGCCGGCATCCAGGCGCTGGCGGTAAGCGGATTGGACCATTTCGGATTGTTGGTAATCAAACTCCTGCGGTTCGGCGAAATGCCGCACATTGCTGACCGATTCCCAAGGCCGAACTACGCTCTCGATTCCGTCGTACCAGTAAAGCTGAGCCGATTGCTCGTGCTGCCGCGTTGCATAAACTTGCGAAAGAGCATCTTCGTCCGAGTGGCGCATGAACCCTGTAAAGACAGTGTACTGCAACTCGCCCCCAGCTGCGTTTGAGTGGGCCTTCCAATAAGACCATTCCTGCCCGTACCCCCATCGATTGATCCTGCCGGGTACCTGCTTGGGGTTCGAGCCGAATAGAACCTCGATGCCTTCGGCTTTCAATTGGGCAGAAGGCAGAAACTGATCGGAGAAGGTGATGGATCCACCGCCAACGTCTTCTTTCCCAACCCAAAACAGCAAGAGTCGCACTCTACCTGCCATTCGGTAATGATATATAATCCTCTCGGCTGGTGGGTTGTGAACCGGTTGCCTCGCTGGCTTCTTTGTGTCGGCCACACTGAGTTCCTGCAATCCCCACAATACCATGAGGAACACCAACCCCCTGAATTCCCACGCCTTCCAATTCGCCATGGCCGTCATTTGCAGAAATGTCCCCCCGTCTCTCCTGAACTCTTACACAACATGTCGCCTGCCAACGGTAGATTCATCTAAAGAAGAATTAACGAACTCGACTTCATTTCGGCTCAAACCTCAAGGATGACTTTCATTCAACTAAAGTTGCCTGACCTCTAGGTCCAGCAAAAGACTTCCGCCAGAAAATCTGGTTCCAAATCCTATCGTGATCGGCTACCTATTGTCGATTGCTGAATTCGTCAACACACTGGGAACCAGTCCAGAGCCTTCTATGTAACCTGGGATCTATGTCGGATCCAAAAATGGTCCTCCAGTAACAAAATTTGCCTTTAGGCCGGTTCGGGACTCCACTGGATGGTCGTATTGCTCTGCTCTATCCCAGTCCCATGATGCCCCTCTCAGGCTTGGAGCCCCAATTGCAATTAAACCCTTCTATGAAGCCGGAGCAAAGCACCAGCCCCCTGAGGAAAACCCATATCCTGGTCGCAGGTTTGGGCAATTTGCTGCTTCGAGACAACGGGGTAGGTGTACATGCCGCCCGATTCTTACTCTCCGCGAATCTCCCTGGCATTCTAGTGGCGGAGATAGGAACTGCCGTCCTTGATGGATGGCATCTGCTGGAATGGGCCGATAAGATCCTGGCCATTGATGCCATTCAGGCCGGGGGCATTCCCGGTACCGTATATTCTTATTGTGTCACTGGTACTAATCGCCATGAGATACCGGTCTCGCCACATCAATTCAGTCTGCTCTCCACCCTGGACCTGATGAGCCCTCTCCGCAAGCGCGAGGTCACAATCCTGGGTGTGGAGCCCGAGATTATTGACTATGGCCTGGATCTGTCTCCCGCAGTAAAAGCCGCCTTCCCGAAGATTATTGCGGAGGTTCACACGACGCTCGCTTCTTGGAGAGCGGATGAAGAACGTCAGTACCGGGTCGGGAAGCCCTGATAAAACTTTCGCCAGCATCGTGGGGTGTTTTCAAGTGCAGCCCGAGCTAGGACAACTGCAGAAAAACCTGAAACGGCCTTATTGAGAAGAAGCCGGCGGGAATGAAGGCGCCCATTGGGCATTTCTCTCATGCCTCCTTCTCTTGGTAGGGTGGATCTTTAACAACGTGGACTCAAGCAAGAGGCATCTTGATTCTATTTTATCTTGGGGAAATCGCGCCATCCCTTTGCGTGGTGATATCTAGAGAGGAAAGGCGATAGTACCGCGGAGCGTCCGTATTTGCCGGGCGATAGTCATCGCTTCTTGTCAGTTTCCCGCTGTACCACAAATGTGCGCAAGGCATGAAGCTCTCCCCGCAGGGAATCGCGTTCGGCCCAAGCGCTCCGAATTGTTTTCACCAGAGCTTGCACCTGCACGTTGCTCAGATAGTGGATGGTTTTGCGGCCCAGGCTGCTTTCGAAGGCGTCAAGCACTTCGGGAGTGATGATCAAGTCCGACATGGTCCTTCCTTCTGCTCAGGAAGTTCCCCTGACTGGCGCGGAAGATTGGAAGGGCACGAGTGCGTTGCCGATCCTGTAATACATATCGAAGGAGGGCACGTAGTCCTTTAGTAGGGAATCAATCCTGCAGATTGTCCAACGCCACTTTGGCGATCAGGTGACATTGCCCTCGGAAGTTACTCGATCCTGACTTGAAACTTGCTCCATTGCCTATCGGGTTCGCGTATCTCGACGAGGTACTTCCCCGGGGACAGCCGTCTAGTATCCAAATCAACCTCCAATACGGTACCAATTCCTTTCCTGGTGACCCCTTTTCCGGAGACCTTCGCAAGACTCTCCCCGCTCGGACTTCGAAGTTGGAATTCGTATGGCCCGGTGTCACTTCCAATCCAATGATAGACTGTCAAGTGCAGGCGACCCCGGGGGAGAGTGAGCTTTTTGTAAATAGGGTGAGGTTCCGGACCGCGAACAACTCCCTGATCTCGAATATCCAGGGCGAGGAATGCCGGAAGTAATTCCTCAGGTTTGATCGCAGGGTATTGCCAAGAAGCTTTGGCCTCTGGCCATCTTTGTCTGCTGTCATTTTTAGGAGATCCAAAAGGTCAGAGAGAACATCCCCAAAATAATGGGCAGTCAGATAGTTGTCATTGAACTCATTCAACTCGAACTCCAACAACCTGGCAGCATGGAGGCTACAAAATCCCGACGAAGACTGGATGTTGTGGCGGCTTTCAGGATTCCGGATCTCTTCCCCGAACAATCGTTCGTAAGTGAGATTCATTTTCTTCTCCACCGCATGGCAAATCACACAACTTCTTTGCGACGCGGCTTCCAGAAGTTCTGTCCAACTGAAGATGTACTTGTCGACTTCTTTTTTCCTTGGACTCACAATTTGAGCTCTTCCAATCGTTTTTCCCATCTCCACACAATGACATGAGTTCAGCCGTGTCCTCCCCTTGTTCGCTAAGACCGCACACGCCCTCTCGCCGCACGGCAGG
Organism: Terriglobia bacterium; assembly: GCA_035541995.1. Lineage (GTDB taxonomy): Bacteria > Acidobacteriota > Terriglobia > Versatilivoradales > Versatilivoraceae > DATKMG01. Next base: position 7,604 of record DATKMG010000015.1, on the reverse strand, counting down.
AGAGGAAATGGGGGCCATCCTGTCGGTGGCCTCCTCCAGCGACAATCGGGAAGGCGCTCTGTTGCCTTCGGACGGCAACTGCCGATGGTCCTGGCGGACAGATTCGGGCTCATAAATATTTATGATCACGCCATAAGCGAGCGACTTATTACCATTGCTGTCGTTGATCAAGCCACCACGGGGCGCAATGGTGAATGCATCGCCCTGCCCGTAGACCAGCCAATTGTCCGGATATTCAATGTGCAATCTCATCCTTGGCAATGGCCTGGTAGGTGGCGAAGTACATCTCGCGACTCTTTATCGCCTCGCCTTCGATCTTGTGCCGCGCCTCACCAAAGGGGGCGAAAGTCTTATCTTTGGGGTTGTCCACGAGAACATTTCGGTCGGCCAGGTAAAGAATCCGCGGACGGCGGTATTCTCCCGTCCGGTTCCAGCGGGAGTTCCATGGTGAAGTCGAGGCGGTATCGCAGCAGGTAGTCGGCGCGCTTCTGTTTCTTGCGGCGGGGCTGGCCGCCGCTCACAAATGATTCGGCCATCGGTGAACGTTTTCTGCTCGGTGATCTGGCCGTCGTTCCACCCGGCTACGTAAAGCTTAGGGAGCACGTATTTGCGGCATGTGTCCGCTTCGCTAAGAGCCATGGATATACTGATTAGAGCAGAGTGAGAAACACAGGAAGAGTTACTTCCCCCGGGGAGAACGACCAATCCTTACCAGAAAATGGGGAGTACTGCCATAGATCGGGTGGAAGGACCTAATGCCGTAATTCTGACCCGCAGAGGCGTTTCTATTAGACCACCTCAGCTCAATATGAATTCGAAGATGAATCCAGTAGCGGCCAGTCTCTAAGCTAAGTTCATGGCACGTCGGGCCCTGAGTCCAGACTAACTACTGTCCGAAGGTCGGAACATCAATCCTTTTTCAAAAGACTCCAATTCCTGCCACCTGACTGGTTCTTCCCCGATTTCAATGGTGTTGGTGGCTCGGCCATAGTCAGAGTGGGGGGGACTGTTTGGATCGGAGACGTCGCGAACAAACGCTCGCACGAGGTCCGCTTCTTCCCGTGTGCAAAGAGCCGCCACATCCTGCCCCATCAGGAAAGCCCCTGCATATTCAATATCGGGAAGGCTTGCGGCGAATACGGCATCAGAGAACCGCCGGACGTCATTGTCCAGCTCGTACCTCAGCAACAGATTTCTAATATCAATCAAGTCCTTAAATCGCCTCTGGCGGTCCTCCATATAAGCAACGACTTTCAATAGGATCAGTATGCACGGTGGAACGATCTTCACGTACAATCCAGGAGCAAGTTCCTTCTGGATGCTATCCCGGAAAACGTGGTCAAATCCCACCAGGCTCATGGTCATCCCGCCCGCCGGCCAGTTAATCACTTTGGCGGCAAGAAGTGATTTGCCCGCTGGGAGGAGGTCAATGAGACTGTCGGCCGGACCTCGCCAACGATGCTCCAGATTTCCTGCCTGCCTCCATCCTGCTGCAAGTAGATCTTGCCGGAGATTTGAGAAGTCCTCCAGATCCAAAGCGACAGCTACATCAATATCTTGCGTGTGCCGGTAACGATCGTCAATGAAGGCTTGATATGCGATAGCCCCTATAATCACCAGATCCGCGCCATGGGATGAGCAAATCCGCTGCAGCGAGCGCATGTCTTCGACTTGGCCAGGGGAAAGCTCAGTCATCCTGCCAGAAACTCCTCCCACAATTCTTCTGCTGCCTCATGGGCGCGGGGGTCATCTGAATGCATCAGTTCTGCGTATATAAGCCAAGGGTGGGCAATTGGAACTCCTTTGACGCTCTTCCAGAGAGCTAGTCCCCCAAAGAAGTGCAGAAGGATTACCGGCCCAGCCTTGTCAGGTAGCAGACGCAGTTGGCTCAAAAGGGCTGGTGTTGTCTCAACCAGGAAGATGGGTGTCTCGATGCCCCTGTAGAAATGTTGCAGGAGTTCAGAGGCCGGTCCGCCTGTCAGAGAGTAATGAATTTTATCCCCCAGGATTGGACGGAGGCGCTTGATGAAATCCTGGGGATCTCGATCCGGGCTGCGAAATCGATTGACCAACAGCTTCGGCCGCAACACCTGGCTATAACCTAACAACAGCTGGTCCTTCTGTTGTTCGGCCGTAGGGAACTGAAATCGCTCAGCTTTTTCCACGATTACGCCGGTTTCCAAGAGAGCCTGGCGCACTTCCGCAGCCTGACTCTTACTGATACCCGCCACGGCTGCCAACTGACGCACCGGCCAGGCAGCGGATTCCGGGTGGGCTGCCAGAGTGAAGAGGAACTTGACCTGCGCTGGAGTGGCACGTTTGACCTGGTGGCTCTTCTTGATCTCCTGCCGCCCAAGAATGGTACGGCGATAATCCCGGCCAAGAACCAGATTCATATTCCCAACCAGGTCGACAAAATTGATGCCGCCGTCCACGAGGCGCTCGCCCGTGGGTCTCGGTATATAGCGGGCAAATAGAAGCACCTCTTGGCCTCGCTCTTTCCGAACCCATTCAGCAGTTGCCAGCAGGGCGTTCGTGGAGGATCGGTCCAGATAGGAATGCTTTACAACTATTGCTAGGTCAAAACGTTCCCCGCTCGCCTTGACTGTGGCAATCCCGTCCAGAGAGTGGGGGGACGATACCTCTGGTTTTGAAAGGCGCACCTCGCGGATAAAAGGGACTGCTTGCAGTTGCTCTTTGAACGGCTTCAGCTTCTCCAGGTCCATGGGCGCCTCCAGTTTGTCCGAATATTAGCATTGTCCATTACTAATGGACAACTAGAAAAACCGGACATCCCGGAGATGTGCCGTAGCGAGACTGGAATCATCAGCGAGGTACTGTCAACTTGGCGTCGTTGGAGTGAGGTTGAGACTGTTTGTGGCTGGCCTCGGGATTCATCAGGTACACGTTACCTCTTGCCAAACGAGGAAAGAGCGAGATCGTAAGAGCCGGTGGTTGACAGACCGTAGCAGGTGGCGTCCGATTCGGAAGAGATTCTGGATGACTCCGTGTACAGACCAGAATCGTTGTGTTTGAGCCACGGACTTGAATCCTCGCATTTGTCGCTCTCGCTGTCGGATCGTCTCGTAGGATACGGTAATCCCGCGCTCCGCCAGCAGGTCTTCCACATCTCGGAAGCTCAGGCAGAATCGGTAGTAGAGCCAAACAGCATGACTGATAATATCAGGTGGAAATCGGTATCCGTGATAAGTGGGCAGGTTGGTTTTCATCTACCCAGTCTGCGCGGGTTTCTTCAACTTGACAATACCTTTCAGATGCATTTCAGAAAGTGGGAGAACTTCACCGGGTGGTCATAGCAGGTGGTCATAGTGAAAATGAGAGTGAGAAAAAGGCTAATGACCCAGTGGCGGCAACTGCAAGCTAGGAGGGGGTTTAGCTGGTGAGCCGCAGAGGAATCGAACCTCTAACCTACTGATTAAGAGTCAGTTGCTCTACCGATTGAGCTAGCGGCCCCTCAGGGTGCGAACCAGAGGTTACCATGCAGAACATTTGAATGTAAAGGTCGGGTTCATTCTTTCTTGGCTGGCGCCTGGAATACGGCGTCCTCCAAGGAATTCGGCACTTCCACACTGTCGATTCGAATTCGGACAAACAGTTCTCCATCGATCCGGCTCTCAATAGTGCGGGCCAATTGTACACCGTTGAAAGGTTGGTAGTCGCCATAGCTGGTCTCCAATTGGAAATCGCTCCCTGGCCTCAGCGTCTGCTGAAGGAGGAATGTTTTCCCGCCCAAGAGTGCACTCCGCACAAATCCTTCTTTCGGACTCAACTTCAAGCGGAAGGCTGCATCTGCTGCAGAACCCTCCTTGCCCTCCAAGTCCACGGATTTCCATTTATCTTTTGCATTGACCAGAGGCCCTTCCGGTTCAGCTAGATCTTCCAGGAGCAACGCCATCATTTCCCCCATCCCGCCCTCGTCATCAAACAGCATGTCCGGTTCGGTAGCATCCGGTTGAAGCCCCCAGGCCTTTTCTTTGCCATCATAGGCCTGGACGACTTTTTTTCCTTGCCGGTCAATTTCCATGCGCACTTGATTGGGACGCTTGACCATCAGGGTTACCGGCGCCTCCTGGCCTAGTCCGGCGGCTTTGCGGAAATCATTTAGAGGGATCATTGTGATCTTGCCGGTCATTCTTAGGGACTGCAGTGCCGCGATTTTTTCGGCGCCTCCTACGGCCTGAAGATGCTTGGCCAACAGTTCGTCCACGGACTGAGCCTGGCCAATCCCACAACAGAAATTCAAGATGAGTAGCATTGAAATCCAGAGTCTTCGGAACATACCCTTACCTCCACGATCAGATGCGAGACAGCTTCGTGTTCTGCAATTCATCACGGTCAGACGATCTTGTCAATGGCTTTGCGCATATTGAGTGAGCGCCTGCATGTTCCCGGCGGGGGTCTGCGGAGGGACTTCACAACCCGCGCCCAAAATGTACCGCGACCCTGCCTGGCGGTGGCAGTCAGCGACCACTCGAAGGATCTGATCCGGGGTCCCTTGTTGCAACACCCGTACCGGATCCAAGCCACCCAGCAAAATCTGCCCTGGCCCCATTTTTTGGCGCGCCTCGGCAAGCGGGACTTTGGAATCAATATCGACGATGTCCACGCCCAGGTCCCCAATCTCTTTGAGAATCCGCCGAGCGTCTCCGCAGATATGAAGTCGGACTCGGCCTCCCTGGGCATGTAACCCCTCAACCAGCCGCTTTTCAAAGGGCCAAACAAAATCCCTGTAAAGCTGAGGCCCCACCAGTGAAGCAGCGGGATCACCAATCCCGATCAAGTCGGCACCCGCCTCTAGTTGAGCTTTCCCAAAACCGAGAGCCAGTTGCAACACGAATTCGAAGAGTTCCTTCACGAAATCCGGATCATCGTAAAAGTCGAGCATCAGGGCATTGATTCCTCGCAAATCAGCAGCCCCCTGGCAGGGGCCTTCGACCCATCCTTCGATCACTTTTTCCTGCCCCACCCTTTCTTTCATCAGACGAAGGCCCATGAGGCGGTCCCGCATGTGCTCCCCTTCATCGGGCTCAGGGGCGTTTAGCAAAGCAAGATCTTGCTTGTCGGCCAGGCAAGCATGGCTTTCATCCAGGGCGTACGGCTGGTCTTCGAAGTACTGCACTGCAGCCCCACAGTCGGGAGCTTCGCGAGTCTCGGTAATGGCTGAAACCTGGTCGAACCCGAAATCTTCTGCTGTACGAACCTGCGCTTCAACCATCAGGTGATGATCAAGAGCATACTTTCCGTATGTGGCGCCAATGTGATGTGCAGCGAACATCATAGTGATCGGCATCAAAGGGAGGTGATCCGGCGACTGGCCATCCAAAAGCGCGAATACGCGTTCCCGACCGTTCATGATAGCTCCTCACGATCTTTTCAGGTCACTGTAGTGGATGTAAACGTTGGACGGCACTGCACCGTCGGGGCCGAGCTCTCGATAAGGAGCGCGACCCTCCGTCAAACCCGGATTTTCCATAAAGCCCCTTCCTGCCACACGAGAGTCTCTTGGAGAGAAACTAGCGTAGTTGCTTGTAGGTCACACCCTGTGACCAATTCCACGGGTAGGGATCGATCCACTCGATGGTTTCACCGCTTTGACGGCGAGCCAAGATGTTGCGCACAATCCGAACCGTTTCATCCACGGAGCGTTGGCCTCCCTTTAAGTCCACGGCTCCATGACCGGGCAGAAGAACTTCGTAAGTGACTCGCTTATCTCCAACCGCGAAGTGGGCCAACTTTTCGAGAGACTTGAGGTACTGGTCCCAGTCCGCGTAAGAGTTACCCATCCACGCATGTCGCCCCGCATGCAAAGCGATATCACCGGAGAAAAGGAGATCCTTGCCTTCGTGGCGGAGATAGTAACAGGTGGATCCCGGCGTGTGGCCCGGTGTAGCAATTGCATAAAGGCTGATCTTTCCAAACTCAAGAATATCTCCGTCATAAATCCGGGTATCGACGGGACAGCCTGTGAAATGCCGGTCCGGCTCTGGGACGAGCCACCAGGCCGTAATCATATTACCGCTCTCGACAGGATGCGCATCTCCGTCAGGAATAAAAATCTTGGCGCCCTTGGCTCGCCAGGCGTGGCAGGACTGGGCATGATCCACATGACAATGGGTCACCAGGACCCATTTAACCTGGGAAGGATCGTATTTTAATTCTCGGATCTGGCGAACCAGCAGATCCTGCCAGGTATCGTAACTTGGGTCGATCAGCAATAGGCCTGCCCCGGTATCGAGGAGGTAAATCAACTGGCCCTCCTCATCTTTCCCCAGTACATATATGCCCTGGGCCACTTTCCATGGGAAATGGCGCAGTTTTAATTGACCCGATTCATATTCCTTCGACAGTTGTTTTCGAATAGAATCACCGCTGGACCAAGGGTCTCCGGGCTTCAACTGGCGATATACCTGAATGTCGAGAAAAGTCGGCAGGTCTGGGACGACAGGCTGGCTCCAGGGAGTTTCCACGACTACTGGTTCAAAGCCTTGGTTTTCTTGTTGAGCGTTTCCCATGATCGGAATTCCCAGTCGAAATAGCGCAGCGAGAATTACTGCAATCTGGCTTCCCTTCAAAATCATAATGTCCTCTCATGAAAGTGCGAATTTTGGTAGCCTCGACAAGCCGCTTTGGGCTTGTCGTGGGCTTTTGACCCCACATAAGAAACCCACGATGAATTCAGACTACGAATTCATCGTGGCTACCCCTGCCATTTTCTTCTGCCGGGGTGAACATGAAAAGGTCATAGGGCACCTTCAGAAAGAAAATCGGAGTTCCACCGCCTTGCATCCGGGAACACGATTATACTCATTCCTAGAAAAGGATGAACATGAAAACAAAGTAATGGGCATCGGTTGACCGTCCAGTTATCGTCTCGTACTTCCTATCAAACCTGAACATCGGCAGGTATTGCTGTCGGTATCTTGCGAGGGCTTACTCATGATCGGTTGTTTTAGAGCAGGTTTGGCTTTGAGTATTCTGGTGTATTGCTGGGGCACTGCTTTGGCAGAAGAAGCTGACCTGATTTTCCATCATGGAAAAATCGTGACAGTGGATCCGGAGTTTTCCATCCAACAGGGGATGGCCGTGAAGGGCAAACAAATCCTCCTAGTCGGCCAGGAGACTGCCATCCTGAAGCTTCGTGGCCAGAAAACGAAGGTCGTGGATCTAGGGGGAAAGATGGTCTTGCCCGGATTGATAGACTCACATGCGCATCCTGGAGCAGCCTGCATGACCGAGTTTGATCATCCGATACCTGACATGGAGACCGTACAGGACGTGTTGGAATACATTAAATCCCGGGCCAAAGTTCTGAAGGACAGAGAATGGATTGAGGTTCACCAGGTTTTTATCACCCGCCTGAGGGAGCAACGATATCCCACGCGCGCCGAACTGGATCGGGTGGCCCCGAATCATCCCGTGCTGTTTGCTACAGGCCCAGATGCTTCGCTCAACACATTGGCCCTGAAGCTGAGCGGCATAGACAGGAATTTCCGGATTACGGACGGTGGCCCCGGTTTCATTGAAAAAGACCCAAATGGAGAACCAACGGGAATCCTTCGCAGTTGCACGCGTTACGTGAAGAG
>DATKMG010000014.1:0-6457 GCA_035541995.1 Terriglobia bacterium | reverse complement strand
CTTTTCAAGCTCACCACCGCGGATGAAGATTCTGGTTTTGGGGGGAGTGTGGGAGCCGATCTCCGAGCGGCGATAAGTCTAGACTCGGAGGTCGCCGCGCAGGAGCGCTGCTCCCACATTAAAACCGCATTTTCATGAAAGAAATTCCAGGTATGCGCGCTCTCACTTGGTGAATTTTGGTGGTCTAAGGGGCGTCGGGGTCCAACACCAGCAGAGCATAAATACCCAGTCGAGGAAGGATGAACTCGGTGAAGCCATCTTTGCGAACTGGAGTCACGACAGGCCCATTAGAGAATCCGGTGGAGGAATCTTGGGGACGGAGAACTTGGACCCGCTTGAAGTGTCCTTTGACTTGAATTTGGAGTTCCTCGATGGGTTCGATCCCATAATTGACCAGGTGCACAATTCTCTGCGTTGAGGCTGTTGTCTGTGCGGTCCTGGCAAGGACCGTTGGGGCGTTCCAGATACGGACCCATCTGTCATTGAAAGAAACCGCAGCCCGAACATCTTTGGAAAACTGATCCGGATCCGAAATCGGTTTCCCATAGAGACGCCATTTCCCCTTGCCCCATTGGCAGTCTCTATAATCGTCAGTATCCTTGGATTGCTGTGCGCTAGGACTACACTCTATTTCAGGACTATTGGGCGGATTGACCACCGCATGACCGCCCGCTCTCACATAGTTAGAGAGCATCTGAATCTCTGCCGGTAGAAATGGGGTCAGATTCACACCTGTGACCAGATTGTAAGCACCGAGAGGCACACTGGACAGGTCGGTTTTTTTCAGAACATTGTACTGAACCCCGCGCCGGGCAAGCAGATTCAAGATTTCGGACGATTGGGCAATATCTTCGACAACCACAGCCACATTGACCAAAGGAGGCAAAAGAAAATATTCCGAATGTCCAGTAAGGAAATCCTGAAACTTAATCAGTGTCTCCCACTCCTGCAGCGCCATCGGATCTCGCTCGACCAACCCGAGCCGCAGCCAGTCATCCAGATCTAGAGACCAGGAACCCCCGAATACAGCAGCCTCAGCCATCACAAGGGACCGACATCCCGAACGAAGGGCGCTCGCTCTATCTTCTGTGTAGTTGCGGTGGAGGCTCAGGAGTATGGGGCGGCGGTGGGAGATTGATGCCGCATAGTTGAACAGCCAAAGATTCTGATCAATCCAGGGACCTTGGGAGGCTCCTGCAATCATGACTTGCCCTCCCTCGAGAATGACGCTTGTGGGTCGCACTTCGGGCCAGGTACCGTCTTCTATCGCCAGCATAGGGGATTGGGGGACAGCCTCCAAGATGTCGGTGGGGAGTAAAGGAACTACCAATGCGTCTGGCCGGGAGGATTTGATCCTTTGTGACATGTCCCTGACAAACCTGGTCAGATTCCCCTTATCCTGGGCGGTCGCGGAGATCCTATCCAGAATCACCCCGTCTGCTCCGGCGTCGACCGCCTTGATAGACTGGGTCACAACCTCTTTTTGCCATTCCGGCTCATCCAGGTTTGCCTGGTAACAAGCGACAGATGGGTGTGTTGAGGGATTCTGCCCCTGGCAGGGCAAGGGGATGCCCTGAGGGCTTTTCAAGGTTCGTTTGGTTGTGTTGGCTAAGTCAGGAGAGAGGATGAGCTGGCCAGCCGATACGATACCCATAACCCGAATTCTCTGTAGTCGACAACGGTGAATATATTCGCGGACTTGGCTTGATACTTTGCCTTCCTCTCGCGAATCCAACCCAACACTCCAAGTCAGCCATACCCAGTCGACCCCAGCTCGTTTCAAATAGTCGATTGTAGACGGAGCGTACCAGTTGCGAATAGACTCGGCGAGCTTCGTCCCGTCGGCAAGCGCTTCCCCCATCGACTGGCGTCTTTTTAATTCGAGGGGCCCTCCGTCCCATCTGGCGGCCCGGATAGGGGATGACACAGAGACGACCTGCGGTTGTGCAGAGTTCTCACGACTGGCGAGTAACAGGAAAATAACAGCGATGGGTTCGACGTATTTCAATCCAGACCGTTCAACCCTCTAAAGCGTAGACGACACCATGACTGGAAACCTGATAGATCAACCCATCCGATATGACGGGTGAACAGAGCGTGGAACTCCCAGCTGTAATCTTGAATTTTTCTTCACCGGTTTTGGAATCATAGGCAGCCAAAGGACCCGAATAGGGGGAGAGGTAGACCAGGCCATCAACCACAACTGGACTTGCGGCAATACTCCAAGGGACCCTTTGCTTCCAAATTAGTTCTCCTGTGGAGCTTTTCAAGGCATAGAGGAAACCATCTGCAGAGCCAACGTAGACTTTATCGTTAAAGCTGGCTGCGGACGCCAGGATCTGAAGCCCGGTAGGGAACTGCCACCGGATATCACCGGAGGCAATATCGAAGGCATAAAAGCGACAATCAAACGAGCCCACCAAGACGAATGGGGCCTCCACCAGTGGTGAAGAAACAATTGGCCCTAGGACCTTACTCCTCCACAGGACGGTGCCTTTGCCCGTGTCCAGAGCCAGTAACTCCCCTCTGTCGGTTCCAAAGAACACTGTCCGTCCTGCCACCGATGCTGAAGAATGAATACGGGAACCCGCATTGAACCTCCACTTCTGCATACCGGATTCCAGATCCACGGCATAAAAGAATCCATCACATGACCCGCAGAAAACAGTCTTTTCGGCAATCACAGGGGAAGCCCAAACCTCACCTTGAGTAGGGAACTTCCAGACAATCTCACCACTCTCCCTTCTGAGCTTATAGACGTGATGATCTCCGGAGCCAATTACGATCCAGGAGTCAACAACAGCGGGCGAGGATGAGACACTCCCCTTGGTGGTCAGTCGCCAACGAGCAGTCCCGGATTTCACATCGATTCCCATCAGGTCCCCTTCCTGACTTCCGACATACAACAGACCCTCAAACAGACATGGGGAGGATCGTATGCCGCCACGAACCTGAAATTGCCAGCGTACCCTCTTCACCTGAAGGACCGGCTTGGCATTCCCGGTCCCGGTCCTTGCCTGATTTAATCGGAATGTCGGCCATTCAGCCGGAACGGGCGAGTCCATATGTCGTTCGTCTTCCAGAATGGCTCCACACCAAACTGCAATCAAAAAAATATATTGAACTGAGTTCGTCCCATCATAGGCCTGAAAGGCCGGCATAATCCAGCCCAAGGCAGAGCAGATGGCATCAGCCAACCGCGTTGCCTTGGGTCATTGAATCCCCACGACCTTCCAAAGCTCTGAAAGAGCGAAATAGTTCGCCACACGAAATCAACCAAATCCTGAAGATATGCGGGATCGTACTGGCGACACTTCCAATATTCATGCACTATTACGTCACGTTGATCTGCCTGAGCCTGATCTTTTCCAGTTCATAGACTCCCAGGCCAAGGGCACCGGCATATAGGATATGTTCAGGTTCCCTGATGAATAGATTCTTGCAGGGATTCTCGACGTAGACCGTTTCAGGTGCAAGGTTCTCGGGAGAACGATCCCAAAGAGAAATAGCCCCCATTTCTTTGCGTTTGGCTTCGACGATATCTAATTCAACCCGATCAATGGCCACCGGGTCCGTGCCAAAGTAAATGAGGCCAGGATACCACAGGTAATTCTGATTTCTGGCAAACGGTCCGCCGTGGTACACCCCGCGCAAGCCATCCATGATCTGCAGGACCGTCTTAGACTTCAGGGGTTCCATGCTGCAGAGCTGTCCAATAAAGGTCTTGGTGCGGGTCGTTGGGATCTTGTGGGATCGCGCAACATTGTCGAAGGAACCATAAGCGATATTCTTGAGGCAGCCGGTTACCCCGGCAGCACTGTGGTCCTTCAAATTAGGGACATTGATAATCTTGGTAACAACCTGGCTGACCAGCTTGGCCAGGTAAGAGCGGGTTTCTTCTTCGCCAAAGAAACTGCGTTCAGCGTATGTATTCTTATCGAAACCGCCCAACTCCTGATGGCTCCCATTCAGGCCGACGACACGGACCTGTTCAGGAACGACCGCATAATAGCCTACAAGATCCAGTTGTTCAGTGTATCGTTCGTACAGAAAGATGTGCTGCGGGGGGATACCAACCCCATTCAAAGCTCGGATGATTTCAAGGACAATTTCAGGAGACGAAACGCAGTATGGCAACCCTGATGCATTGACTTTGATTGCCACGACATCATCCTTACGAAGAAAGAGCTGCCAGGCTTTTTGAGGTGTTGAAGCACCGGTGAGTTCCATCATTCCCCTTTCCATCATTCTGCGCACAACATCAGAATTAACGCGGTTTTGGGCAATGACGGCACTGCTCTTGACTTCCACGATAATTCCCGGGAATGGGCCCGGCATGCCCAAACCCTTAGGGAAACGATCTGTGTCTGCTTTATTGGTGCGATTATCCGTGGAGTCGAAATTCGGATACGCAATGGACTCTCCAAGGAGTCCCATTACCATCTCCTGCAGGAATTCTCGTCGGTTCATGGTTGATTCATGGCTTGAGTACTGAACATCGAAGGCGTGACATAAACGCCAGAAGGATAAAGTTCCTTCGGCCTGATGTTTTTCAGACCAGTCATCTACTTTGGAGGACCCTCTGGTGGTACGCCCGAGACAGTTCTCTGGACATTCTCTCTGGCTTGGCTCATTTTCTCGCTGAGCTCCTTGTGGAGTGCCCTTTCTCTGTTGGCTTCATCATTTCGTCCCAGTCGGGCGTATGCATTGGCAAGGTGGAAATGGGTCATGGGGTTCTCCGGCTGGAGTCGAACGGCTGTCTCCAGGGCGCCGGCGGCTTCTGAGGGTCGCTCTGCGGAAATCAATGCCCGGCCCAGTTCGAGGTAGGCATCTGCGAAACCGGCATCTAACTGCACAGCACGCGATAAATGCTTAATCGCTTTGTCCAAATCCGGGATCTGAAGAGCCATTTCGCCCAGTACGAATTCCGCGGCGGAATTCCCGGGATCAATCCTCAGCTCTTCCTCGAACTCCTTTCGGGCGTCCTCCATTGTGGTAGCGGTCTTAGGGGCAGATAAGTAAATGCGTCCCAGTCGATAATGCATACCAGACAGGCGCGGGTTCTTTTCCAGAATTGCGCGATATTCTTTTGCGGCTTCGTCCCATTTCCCCTGCATCTCCAGAGTCTCGGCATTGAGCTCATGCACTTGATAGGAGGCGGGTGCCTTGAGCACCAGTTCTTGTGACGCCCTGGTGGCAAGGTCCGAATAGACATGAACGGTCTGGTAGAGGACTTCAGGATCGTCGGGGAAATCCCGGTTGAGCAGACGGACAAAATCGACGGTATCATTTTGCAGGTTGAGAGCCACAGAGCATCGGACCCCAGCCAGACCCATCTCGTATTTGAGACGCTTATCAGTGGTCCGCGAAGTGTCTTTCTTGAGGTAAGTGAGAGCTTCCTTGCATTGGCCACTTCCCGCCAGACTCGGTCCCAAATAGAAACGGGCTGCAGCCAAGGTAGGCTTGAGCTTCAGGGCTTGACGCAGAGGCTGAATCGCATCGTGCGGACGACCCGCAGAATAGTAGGCAATCCCGAGGTTCAGCTGGTAGTCAGCTATTCCAGGAGACAGTTTTGTTAATTTCTCATAACTGTGAGTAGCGGCCTCCCAATCTTTCCGGTTGAATGCGGCGAGCGCTTCCCGGGCAAGCGGATCACTTTGGGGTTGTTCGGGGGGGACTGAAAACCGAGGGTGGGATGATTCCTGAATGACTTGCCCCAACGGTCTCATTTCTACACCAAGGGATATTGAGAGAACTAAAAGGAAGACTTTAGTTTGGATCGTCTTCTGTATACTCGTTTTCTCACCTCTCCGATTTGCTCAGACCTCATCAGGATCGTTCTCTATGCGACGAGAATAGAGGAAAGATCCGAGCCAGTCAAGCCGCAACAAAGCCGCAACGGGCGTCAAGGTGCAATCAAGACTGGCGGGCAGAGGAGTCATAGGAGCAATGGTCCTGTCCCTGGAGTTTGGACATTTTTGTGGCCGCATCGCGGCCACCTGGCTTTAGGCCGGCCTTTCAAGGCCGGCATCGTGGGCCAAAACACCCGCACGTCGCGTAGCGACGAATGGATAAAAGATACGCACCGGAGAAGGAGGCCATTTCAACGGAAAGAATCAAGCCCTTCTCAAGTAGTCGGCACCCTTTGAGAATCAGCCTGAACACCCGTGGTGAGAAACCTTTCCGGAGGATGATTAGGGATTCTTTCCCACGCGGCGAATTAAATGTGATTCGGGCTGGGTGAACCGTCGCGATGCGACGAGGCGGCATAATCGGGACAAGGCCCCGGCCTTAAAAGGCCGGTCTAAAGTCGCATGGCCGCTCCGCAGCCCTGGAGATTGGACATTTGTGAAGCGGCAGGAGGCCGCTTCTTCCTTATTGAGCCCCGCTGGGGGCGGCAGACAGTAGCCCAGGGCGCCGTCAGCGGCAGGAGCTCGGGACCGCCGTCCCCGCGGCG
>DATKMG010000013.1:0-6665 GCA_035541995.1 Terriglobia bacterium | reverse complement strand
AGCGAGGCCGGAAAGAGCCAGTAGAGGAATGGCCAGCAGTAAAATCAAACGTTTGGCGATGGTCATAAGCTCATCCGTATGGTGTGGAATCAGGGAAGCCGAAGTGCGGTGCGGCAGAGGCGCCGTCACGGCTCTGCGGATTTATCGGCGGTCTGAAAATGAATTGCCAGCAACGTGACATCATCATCTGGGTCCTGCCCGGAGGCGCGGCCACTCCAAATGGCGAGATGCTCCAGCAGATGGTCGGCAAATTCGGCAACTGAGAGACCGACATGTTCCTCCATGAAGAGTCTCAAACGATCCTCTCCATATTGATCTTCGGATGCATCCGTCATCTCAGGAATCCCATCTGTGTATGCCAGAACCCAGTCACCCTCCTGGAACGGGACCTCCACCGCGGAATACGTGGCCTCGGGGAAAAAACCGAGGAAGAGCCCATTTTCGAGGATACGCCGAACTTTCCCCGTCGACCCCTCTTTCAAGAGCAAAGGGGGATGCCCGGCGCCTGCATAGTAAAGCGTGCGGTTGCTCATATCGATCAGCGCATACGCTGCGGTCACGAAATGCTCCTGAAACTTCCCGCACAGGGATTGATTCAAGCCCGATATTACGAGTGCCGGGTCGCGCGCGTGGGCTAATTGCGCCGCGAAGGCAATCTTCAGCATGGACGCGATCAGGGCAGCCGGCATACCGTGCCCCGATACATCCGCCACCAGAATTCCGATTCGTTTCTCATCAACGACCAGGAAGTCGTAAAAGTCCCCTGCTACTGAACTCATGGGAATATACCGGGCGGCGATGTCCAGACCCGCGACCTTGGGGATCTCGCGGGGGAGAATCGACAACTGGATCTGACGGGCCGTCTCGAGTTCATTGCGGATGGCCTGCAATTGACGCGCAAGCTGCTCGCGCGTCTCGCGAAGCGCGAGGTGAGTTTGAACTCTGGCTGCCACGACCGCGGGCGAAAAGGGTTTGTGGATGTAGTCCACGGCCCCGACCTCGAACCCTCTTGTTTCATCGGTGGTTTCTGTCTGGCCGGTCAGGAAGATCACGGGGATATCCCGGGTCGCTGGATCGGCTTTCAAACGGGTGCAGACCTCATAGCCGTCCATCCCAGGCATAACCACGTCCAGCAGGATCAAGTCCGGATGCGGCGTTACAGCGACCAGTTCCAAGGCCTTCGCACCATGGGTGGCAATCCGAACCTTGTACTTGGGGTGGAGAATCTCATTCACAATCCGGATATTGGCCGGAGCATCGTCCACAATCAGAATTGTCTTCTTTTCATCTTCAGTCATATCCCCACTCTTCTTCATCCTGATCCTTTCTGTTGGAAGTGGATAAAATTGAATCTGCGGATCCCAAAACCTGTCCCTGACGAGTCAGAATGAATTGGGGCCGTGCCCAAATGGTTTAGAAATTCCCGCAAATCATAGTGGAACTCAAGATGCCGAGACAGAAAAATCTTCAGATTTCGCAGCCTATTCACGCTTCTTCAATCAAGTCCAGACGAAGCTGCTGGCAGAGTTCCACCACTTGGGGATGCAGATCTCCATAGAAGGTGACCCGGTGCCAGCCCATCCTCCAATGCTCGGTCAACTTCTCCAGATCTCCTTTGACCACCGCCTCCAGCTTAGTACGACAGGCCAGATCACTCGAGTTGTTACCGATTGTCTTAGCCCGGTGAATGAGCACCTGCCGGCTGGTGGGATTGATTTCCAGGGTGGTGGTCATATATCCCGCGGGCAAGAGAGACCGGATGGAGGCGCCCTGTCGATCTTCGGAGTGCGTGAGAATCTGGTAAGCATTGGCGGCTCCGTCAGGTCCAAAGGGTTTGGTCATGGCCACGCAGTGGACATAAACGATCGCATTCTTCGAGGTGTCAATCACCGGGTCGGAGATCATTCCGGGACGGCCTGTCAGCGCTCCCATGACCGTCATGGTCAGCGCGGACATCTGATCGGCCTCACAGCCACCCACCAAACCATCGTTGTTGAACTGGCTGAATCCGAGACAGGGGTACGCCTTCAAATGTCCTTCGTAAAAGCCGCCCAGGCAATTGATGCTGATTCCGCGGGCGCCGTACTTGTCCATTAACCCCTTCATCGCCACATACATGGCGCCGGATTTTTCGACCACCTCGGGCTTGACAGTGCCGAGCGACTGCGCCTTCCCCATCCAGCGATCGGCAAACTCCTTGGCACCCTTCATGTCCGCCTGCTCGTAAGCCCCAGCCATCTCTTCGAATGAAATGGGAACAAATTCCACACCGGTCACATCCAGGCTGGCCTTGCGAAATCCGTCGTCGTCTCGATCGCTGCCCACCACAAGAATACGGGTTTTGTGGAGTTGCTGGAGCGCTCTGTCGAAGTCGCGTGAAGGGACGGGATCGTTCATGCAGTTCCAGTCGACCACCGCCGGAGTGTTTTTCCGCCGGGTTGCTCGGAAGGCGGCCGCTGTGTCAGAACCGCTCTTACCTTTTACCAATCCAGCAAA
Source organism: Terriglobia bacterium (assembly GCA_035541995.1). Taxonomy (GTDB): domain Bacteria; phylum Acidobacteriota; class Terriglobia; order Versatilivoradales; family Versatilivoraceae; genus DATKMG01. The sequence goes on along the minus strand of DATKMG010000013.1, from coordinate 4,169 downwards.
ATGGCGAGCGGACTCCGCGAGATGCTGGTCGTTTGAGGAACTGACCCAATCCACGGGTTTGCCGGAACTCATAATCCCGCTAAGCTTTTCGAGAAACAATCCCGACCCCCCAAAGAGATTATCTGCCAGAAGCGTGGGTTTCCCCGTAGTGCACATTTTGGCGATATCGTTATTCCACCCCAAGCCTTCGACGCAAACCAGGTAGCCGTCCACTTCGGCGTCCTGCCGGAGTACCGAATCGGCCTGCTTGGGATCGTTCATAAGACTGACCTGTAGGAACTCCAGTTCCGGGCAGTTCTTTGTCAAGAGTTTCGATATCTGTTTGCGCCTGGCCGCGAAGTCGTAACCGATGTTCGGCCAAATCGGTTGGTCGTTTGGCGTTTCGCAGAAGACCAGTCGAATCTTTGGCTTCCTGGGAACGGCCTCGGCCGCCCGTGATGGAATCTGGTCCAGAAATGACAATGCCCCACAACCCATGCAGGCGGCACATCTTGAGACAAAACGGCGTCTGGTCATGCCTCCATGAATGGAGTTCAACGCCGGTTGGGTCTTGGTTGAGAGAATCTTGATTTGATTTTTCATGGATGAATACCTCTTGTTTCCCGAGTTCGCAGAGTCGATCGGGTGGAATGAATAATTGAATGCGTTTGGTCCGAAATCTTAATTCAGAACTTGTAGATGCGGTGGGCAACCAGCTCGAACTTCGGAGTACCCCGGATCATATAGTCGATCTTCAGCAGAACCTCAAAATAGGGGAACGGGGCTTTCTCGCTTAGTGCGAGTGCTGAACGCAGCGTCTGAACCCAACGTTCACCACTGATGAACTGTCCGCCTGCTTCGGAGGATGCCATATCGGTTCCCGAGATTAGCAGGACATTGCCCCTTCGGCTCGGGCTGGGCAGAAAAGCCACCCGGCAGAACCCTTGCTTTGTCCATTTAACCTCGTATTCTGCACTCTCCCCAGGAAGGGGCGAACGATTCTGAAAGTGGCACGACATGGGCGGCCCCTCTCGAAATACAGTTTGGAAGTTCAACTGATTCTCGAAGATGTCTACCCAGGGATTGGTTCGCCGCGTGCCGACCAGAATAAGGTTATGCGACTGGAGGTAGTTCACCCCAAAGTCCCCGGCAAATACGATCTCCGTGGGCAGGTTTCGACCCGCGTTGAGCACCGAAAAAGTCGCCGCCGATCGAGCGTCGGAAATGTGAGTAAAGTACTCCCCGATCAGCTGCTTCCACCTGGCAACATCCGCCGGGTCCTTTAACCGCTCGCTGCTCAGACGACTGAAGTCCTTGTCCCGGTACTCGTTCAGGGTGAGTTGATACTGGATGGCGTCCTCGAACAACCCAAGGACCACGTCAGAAAGCACGATGCAGGTCGGGTGCCCGTTGTCGAACATCTGAACCCACAGACGATCTACGGTTGCACTCACTTCGAGATTCCGGGCCGGCCGGGTCGAACTGACCAGATTCCAAAGCCCAAACAAGAGTCCTGCCACCAACAGAACCCCACCGACAGCCAAAACCAAGAGTGCTGCGATCCGCCGCTTCCCCCGAGACGGCAGGTACGATCGAAACAACTCAGGCAAACGGCCCAGCGAGGAATAGGAGTCGCGGCTGCGGAAGACCGGCGCGTAGCTCCCCTTGGGGATCTCGATCACTATTGGCTCGTCCCGGCCCTCGGAGGCGAAATACTGTTCCAACCTCTTGCGGAGTTGGGACACATGCACGCGCACGATTGGGTCTTCAGCCGTGTCGTAATCCGGCCGGCGGTTGAAAATTGCAATCCCAATTTCCTGTTCCCGAATTACCCCTTCCGGATCAGTTGCTTTGCGATCGCAGAGGAAAAGAAACAGCGCACGCAAGCGATTCGACTTTCCAAAGGCGGAACCCGAAGCGAGCCGTTCCACGAGATCCCGTATTTCAGGCTGGAGACCGCTCACAAGGCCTGACCCTCCACTCGGGTCATCCTCTTTCGTTACTCCGGCCATTTTTACCGCCTCCTATCCTCCGCGGTCAATCTCTGGCCGCCCTTAGAATTGCGCAAAACGCCTGTTGGATACTCAATTGGGATGTAATTTTCAGTTATGCAAAATGGCAGTAATCACAGGATGTTGACGGACTACCATTTTGCAGAACGGGCTGGTAGCAGCAGGACCACAGCTCCGGCACGACTCAAGGAACCTACCTGGAGAAGGCATACCCTGAGTTGCCTAAGTTCACCACTGACAAGATGATCCAAGGTTCCCCCAATTGTCAAGATCGTTTTGAGTGCACTCAAGAGTGAAAAGGGGCAATCACACCTAAGAATTGAAGAATCATGCCGACGGGATTCCAGCAATTAGCCGGTGGTTGAGGCCGAAGGCTTCATTTCGGGTCGTAAACTCCCGGCAGGCAAATTAAGCGCGGTAACGCAGGGTAATTGTCCTGTAAAAATGTTAACAGACGCGGTAATTGGACTGTAAAGGCTGTTAACGCACATGGTTAATGAACAAAAAGACTCGGTAAATTTACCGAAAATTGACTTGCTCTTGCTCCCCCCGTCGAACCTAGACTGGGGTCATCTATGAACGGAGGTTTCATATGAAACACTTTCCAAAAATGCTGCTCATGGGAGTGACGGTCCTGGTGCTTCTTGCTTTGGCCCCCAATGCAGGTCAGGCTCAAGAATCCCGCGCCACCATCGCCGGTGTCGTGACCGACCCCAGTTTGGCGGTAGTACCGGGCGCGACGGTCGAGGTTACCAATATCGCGACCGGCGTCGTTTCGAAAACCGTCACCATCGACTCGGGCTCCTTCCGGATTCCCTATTTGATCCCCGGTCAGTATAAGTTGACCGCCGGTGCGGAAGGATTCAAGACTTTTGTCCGGTTCGACCTCGAACTGCACGTGGCGGAAACGGTCGAACTGAACATCGCGCTCCAATTGGGTGAATCCAGCGAAACGATCCAGGTTGACGCTGGGACTGAAATTCTGCAGACCACCGAAGCGAGCCAGAGCGCGACCATCAGCAAAGCCGAATTGGACGAAATCCCGATTCAGGGCGGCTCGGCTCTGGAATTGCTCACCTTCGCGCCGGGCATGTCCAAGCAAGGTGAGTTGCGTCTCCCGTATCCGGCCTGGAACAACGGGCTCACGATGGTAAGCTCCAACGGCGCCGGGCTCTCCCACAATGACATCACGCTGGATGGCGTTGCGAACCAGAGCGTTGGAGTTCCCGGGCAAAACGGGGCGGCCAATGGTTTTACGCGGCCGGCGATCAGTCTCTCCAGCTACGCGGTCGAGGAAATGAAGATCCAGACCAACGTATACGACGCCACTCAAGGACATACCGCCGGGGCGGTCTTCAACATGGTCAGCCGCTCGGGCGCAAATGCTCTGCACGGCGAGGCTCACTATCAATTCTATCCTTCCTCCTGGGCAGCGGAAAATCCGTTCAACCGTTCCTATGTGTATTACAACAGCGCCGAGCAGCACCGATGGGGGTTTTCGCTGGGCGGTCCCGTGGTACTGCCCAAGCTATATGACGGCCACAACAAGACATTCTGGTTTTTCACGATGGAGAGGCATCCCCTCAAGACCCCCTCTTCCAGCCAGGAGACGGTGCCGACCGAGGCGGAAAGAAACGGAGATTTCTCCGCACTATTAGCGCTGGGTCCGCAGTACCAGATCTACAATCCTTTTTCTATTAAGAACCACTCCGATCTCAGCCGCTCTCCATTTCCCAACAACATTATTCCCTCCAACATGATCAGTCCTGTGGCCAAGAGCATCCTGAATTACATAACCATGCCCAACAACACGGCCGGGGTCAGCCCGGATGGACAAGGAAACTACATTTGGGTCGATCCGCAAGTCGATACTTACGACACCTACAGCACCCGGGTGGATCACAGCTTTTCCAACCGGCACCACCTGATGGGTCGTTTCAGTTGGGACAAGTGGTTCGAAGGGTGGGGAGACACTTACGGCAATGGAACCGGAGGTGAAAGACAACTCCGGCCTTCCTATGTGGCCGCTCTCGACGACGTCTACACCTTCTCGCCCAGCGTGGTCCTCGACCTGAAACTGGGGGTGACCTACCAGAAGTACGACGACGGCCCCAAACTCCAAGGGTGGGACTATGCCGCTTTGGGTTTTTCGCCACAAATGACCAGTTTGATCACACA
>DATKMG010000012.1:0-15507 GCA_035541995.1 Terriglobia bacterium | reverse complement strand
GCTGGAATATGTATTTAGAAAGTTCTTCCTACACTGAACCGGAAGCCATGACGTTTCTGGGCACCATTTGAATCATAATTGTCGAAAAGCGGATAGGGTAACCCGCCTTCCGGGCGCAAGATATAGGTGTCTAATTGATTGGGGTTGTAATAATAGATCAAACGGAATGGAGCATTAACAACCGGCAAGATCACCTGAAATTCCACCCCGGTGCTGGACCGCACCATCAGTGTCTCCGGGATGACAGGGAGCGGCGTGCCCGGTTTCATAGGAGAAAACTGTCCATTCTCATAAACATAGAATTGGGAAGCGGCCTGGGGGGCAACTCTGATCTGGCTCTCTTTCAGGACCCAGAGCTTCCCCACATCGAAAAACGGAGCGATCGAAAAAGAATTTCCGATGATCGGGATTCGATATTCGATGTTATATATGACCTGTGTGTCCCCTCCAATGTAGTAAGGAAAAGAATTGTAGAAGGGGACATAGTTCACGATCGGACTACCCGTGGTCGGATCGATGACAGGATTTCCGTAGGGATCCCGCTGGGTCACGGCTGTCAGCGTCTTTGTTGTGACCAGCGCCCGGGGACTGATCGACCGGATGTCGAATCCGCGAATGGAGTCCTCGCCGCCGGTGAACCAGCGGTCCGTAATGGGTGCGGACAAGCCACCATATCCCGAAATAAAGGCAAATTGAGCTCTCATCCCCAAAGTGTTCCGATGCTTATTCATCGGATGGAACCACTTTGCCTCCAGGTAAGGCTTGTAATACTTCACGTCACTGACTGGCCCTCCTGTAAACTGAAAAAGAGCACTGTAGCTTTTCCCGGAAGTGGGCGTAAAGGGGTTGTTGATTGTGCTGTAAGTGAGACTGGGGGTAATAGTGCTTCGCATTACTCCGGTATAGCTTCCAATTCCCGAAAACGTATCCGTGAATTGGAAGGCCGTATAGAAGAGCTGGTAATCACTATTAGCAAAGGTCGTCGAGGATCTGTCGATGCCGTAACTCAGGCCAAACCGGGTAAATGGACGAATGGGCTTGCTGGCGAAGATCGTAAATCCGTTCGAGCTTTGGGCAAAAATCTCGTTCCCCAGAGGAACCAGCGGTTGTCCTCCCGCCCCATAGCCATAACCATAACCGTACAGGTAATTGGCGTACTGATCTCCTTCTCGATAGCTGTAGCGCCTGTGGTAAAGGCTGAAGCCGGTCGTGATGGGGCGATCTTTAAAGTAAGGTTCGGTAAAGCTGAAGATGTAAGCAGACTGGCGGGTCCCGCCCTGAATGGTGAAATCAAGAGTTTCTCCGTAACCCAGGAAGTTGTTGGTGGAATAGTTGACGCCCACAAAACTTCCCCCGTAGCCACTGACACCGCCGGAAAAGCCGATAGAGTTCTTCCCCTTTTCCTTGACTTTCAGCGTGACGTCCACCCATCCAGTATTCTCCCCTTCCGGACCCGCTGCCTTCAAGTCAGGCTTGACGTCTGCGTCTTCCTGCTTCAACGTATCGAAGAAGCCCAGCTGATTGAGGCGAAGCAAACTGATATCCAAGAGCTGAGTATTGTATATCTCACCCTCATTTACGAGGACCTCGCGCCGAATGACCTTATCCCGTGTAGTCGTGTTCCCAACAAAGTCCAGTCTTCTCAGATAAAACTGTTTGCCTTCTTCAAATTCAAAAACAATGTTGACGAGCCGGTTTTCGTCATCAAGCTCCTGGCGGGGCACAGGAGTCCAGTTAATGAACCCCTTGGCCCCATAAATCTTCTTTAGATTTTCAAACCCTTTGCGAACCATCTCCCCATTGAACACCTCGCCCTGCTGGACTCCCAATACCCGCTGTAGGATCTCCTTCCGGAATTGAGTATTGCCGGTGAAGTTCACCTCCCCTACTCGATACTGGGGTCCTTCCTCAAGATCAATGTCGATGAATACGCGTTTTCCTTTCTTAGTTTGGAACGGGATGGGGAACAACGAGGTGTGCGAAACATCCCTGATATCAATCTTGGGATCTTTGATGAGAAGCTTGATGTAGCCTTTCTCCTGGTACTTAGCTCGTACCCCCAATTCCAATGAGCCCTCCAGCTTCTGCTGGTCATAGGTGGATTTGCCCGTAAACATTGAAATCAGTCCGGTTTCCTTGATGTACTTCATAGACTTCTTCAATTGTTTGTCGCTGTAAACCGTGTTTCCATGGAAGTCGATTTTCTCGACTTTTACCTTGGGTCCTTCTTCAATGTAAAAAGTGAGGATTTTACCGTTGGGAGGCGAATCTTTTGCATCGTAGGTAATCTTTGCGTATTGTCGGCCTTTTTCCGCAAGCAATTCGGTCAAGACCGTGATGGCTCGCTGGACCTTGGTAGGCTCGAAAGGAGTTTCCATTCCCAGGCCGACCTTTTTTTCTTTGTATTTGTCAAGCACTTCCGTGTTGGTCGCAGATTTGAGGCCCACATATTTGATTTCTCGGATCAATGGTCGTTCTTTGACCCAGAAGATCACGATTTTACCGGTTTTACCGTCTTCAATTTCGATCTTGAGGTCATCAAAGAAGCTCATGGCCCAAACGGCTTTGAAATCTCGCTGCAACACTGCAGGGTCTAGCTTGGTGTTCTTCTGGGAGAGGATGTGAAACTTGACTGTATCTGCGGGAACTCTTCGGTTCCCTCTGATTTCAATGTCTTCAATGAGGTCTTCCGTCTGAGCTAGTATGGAAAATATGCCGGTCAACGGGGACAGTATGAAAAGCAGGACGACTACTAGCCAAGCGGTTGACAAGCCCTTTGTTTGCATTAAGTCCTCCATACAAGAGTTTCCCCAAGTCTTTGAGGTCGTCTCTCAAAAACGGCGAGAATAATCGGAGTTAGATGCACTTTTAGGGAAACTATTTGTACAGCAGAGAGGTCTCAACAATTGATTTCTTCAGATTCCGGTAGTAGAGACCCTCATCCACTTGATAAATCTCAAGTTCTGATTCGGGCTCAATATCACCTTGAATCAGCGCCTCTGCCAGAGGATCTTCCACGTAGCGTTGGAGTGCCCGACGCAGAGGTCGAGCACCGTATGATCGGTCCTGACAGGTTTTTGTGAGTATCCAGCGTTTTGCGTCAGTCGTCAGCGAAATCTTGATCTTCTTCGATACCATGCTCTCGTTAATCTGGCTTACCAGTATTTCTATGATCCTTTCAAGATCATCGTCGTTCAACGAGTTAAACACAATAATCTCGTCCAATCGGTTGAGGAACTCCGGATTAAAGGCCTTTTTCACCTCAGCCAGGACTGTTTCCTCCATCTTCAAAGCCGTGGCCTCCTCACTGGATCCGTGGAAACCCAGGGAGTGCTTCTTCTCCAGGAACCTCGCCCCCAAGTTGGAAGTCATGATGATGATGGAGTTCTTAAAGTCGACGGTATTGCCTAACCCATCCGTCAGTTGGCCGTCCTCAAAAACTTGTAAAAGGATGTTAAAGACATCGTGATGCGATTTCTCGATTTCATCCAGCAGAACTACCGAATAAGGGGACCGTTTCACTCGTTCAGTCAACTGGCCGCCCTCTTCATAACCGACATAGCCCGGAGGTGACCCGATAAACTTCGAAACGGAATGCTTCTCCATGTATTCCGACATGTCGAAGCGAATCAAGGCCTTCTCAGATCCGAACAAGAAATGGGCCAGCGAGCGCGCCATTTCGGTCTTCCCCACCCCGGTGGGGCCGAGAAACAGAAAAGACCCCACCGGCCGATTGGGATTCTTCAAACCCGCCCGAGATCGTCGGATGGCACGTGCCAAGGCACTAATCGCCTTGTCCTGGCTGATGACCCGCTTGTGCAGCTCTTCTTCAATGCGGAGCAGTTTGGTCATTTCCTCTTCCTTGATGGAAGTGACCGGTATCCCCGTCCATTTGGCCACTACGGATTCAATGTCTTCCTTGGTCACAACACCAATACTGGCATCGTCAACGTTGAATTTTTCCTTGAGCTGCTTGAGGTTCTCCAGTTCGATTCGCTCCTCGTTGCGATAGATCTCGGCCTTCTCAAAATCGTGGTCGGAAAGCGCCGTCTCCATGCGCCCGACCACGGTCTTGATTCTCTTCTGGACTTCAGTCATTTCCTTGGGAAGGCTGTCCTGGCGAAGCTTTACTCGAGCCCCCGCCTCATCAATCAGGTCAATGGCCTTGTCGGGGAGAAAACGATCAGGAATATAGCGATTGGCCTGGTATACAGCCGTTTCAATGGAAACAGGGAGATAGCTCACCATATGAAACTTCTCGTAGCGGTCCTTAACTCCGTTGAGGATTTGGACTGCCTCTTTCTCATTGGGAGGAGGAACTTTAACGGCCTGAAAACGCCGCTCCAGAGAACGATCTCGCTCGATGGATTTTCGGTATTCGGCCGGGGTCGTTGCGCCAATACACTGAATTTCCCCCCGACTGAGAGCGGGTTTCAAGATATTGGCGGCATCCAGGGAACCTTCTGCTGAACCGGCGCCCACTAGCGTATGCAACTCATCAATGAAAACAATCGCGTTGGGATTCTCCACCAGCTCCTTCATGATCGTCTTCAGACGTTCTTCAAACTGCCCGCGATACTTAGTGCCGGCCACAATCAGGGAGAGGTCCAAGGCCAGGATACGCTTTTCAGCTAAATAGCTGGGAACCTCGCTATCCACAATCCGCTGGGCCAATCCTTCTACAATGGCGGTTTTCCCTACCCCTGGTTCTCCTATCAGGACCGGATTGTTCTTGGTGCGTCGGCACAGGATCTGGATCACGCGCTCCAACTCGGCTTCCCGCCCAATCAAAGGATCCAAAGCATTTTCAGTGGCCAGTTGAGTCAGGTCCCGGCTGAATTCAGAAAGCAAAGGGGTCTCTTTGGCTCTGCCGCTGTATGGCTTTTCCGACTGGGTCTTGTTGATCTCATCTCTGACCAGGTTGAGCCTTAACCCCCGCTCATGAAGGATCTCGGCTGCAATACAACGGTCCTCCCGGAGAATACCTAGAAGAAGGTGTTCTGTCCCGATATGTCGATGCCGCAATCGCTCTGCTTCTTCTGCGGCATACGCCAAGATACGTTTGCACTCTGCACTGAGGGGTAGTTCGATAGACGTGGAGACCTTCTCCCGAATAATCGTACGGCCTTCGATCTCCTTGCGGATGGACTCAATTGATGAGTGAGAGCGGAGGAATCGATTAGTGAGGCTCTTGTCTTCCCGCATCAACCCCAGGAGGAGATGCTCAGTCTCAATAGTCGGACTTCCAAACTGGCTCGCTTCGTAGCGAGCAAAAAAGATGACCCGCCGCGCCTTCTCGGTATATCTTTCAAACATGGCTTTTGTCGGTTTCTAATAGAATCCCGTTCTCGATGCGCATTATCTTATCACATCTAGCGGCTATTTTAACATTATGGGTCGCCAGGATGGAAGTAAGTTTTTTCTCCCTCTGGATCTCGCGGAACAACTCAAAAACCCGCTCTCCAGTTTGATTGTCAAGACTCCCCGTTGGCTCGTCTGCAAGAATCAAGCGGGGGTGATTGATCAAAGCACGTGCAATGGCCACCCGTTGTTGTTCACCACCAGAGAGTTCTCCCGGGCGATGCTGGAGGCGATCCCTCAACCCGACTCTCTCCAGAAGTTCCCGGCCTAACGGACTGTTCGCGGACTCCCCAGCGATGATCCTCGGCATCAGGACATTCTCAAGTGCAGTGAATTCCGGCAGCAGGTTGTGAAACTGAAAGACGAACCCGATGGCATTTCGCCTGAACTTCGCCAGTTCCTCATTCCCAAATGCAAAGATGTCGTTTTCGGCGAAGTATACGGACCCACCAGAAGGACGATCCAGAGCACCCAGAATATGCAACAGAGTACTCTTCCCCGAACCGGATTGTCCCACAATGGCGAGCATCTCCCCGGTGGAAAGAGTAAAGTTGATGCCTTTGAGAATTTCCAAAGGTCCATTCACGGTGGGGAAGGACTTGCGCAGATTAATGGTTTGCAGGACAGCCGTTTCTTCCATTGAACTCATTCGTACCGGAGCGCCTCCGCCGGATCCAGTTGGGCTGCACTCTTTGAGGGGTGGATCGTGGCCAGGAAACTGATAATCACTGCAGCCAGAGACACTGCCATCACATCCACCGGGCTGACCCTAAAGGGCACGTAAGAGATCGAGTAGATGTCTGCCTGTAAATGGATCAATCGGTACTTGTCACAAAACCAGCAAATGGTGATCCCGGCGATCGCACCCCACAGGGCTCCAATCACCCCGATGATAAGACCCTGATAAACAAAGATTTTCCGAATATTCCGCTTCGTTGCCCCCATCGACATCAGCACCGCAATATCGCGATTCTTCTCCATCACCATCATGACAAGCGTCGTGATGATATTTAGCGCCGCCACTAAAACAATCAAGCCAATGGTGATTATCATTACGAGCTTTTCCAGCTTGAGCGCTTCAAAGATGGGACGATTCAATTCCTGCCAGTCCAGGGTGACGAATCCCTTGCCCAGAGCCTGCTTAATCTCGCGGGCAATTGACCGAACCCGGTAGATATCGCGGACCCGGCATTCGATGACTGAAACGAGATTGCCGGACCCAAAAAGCCGTTGTGCAGATCCCAACGAAGTAAACCCCCAGCCTGAGTCAAATTCATACAGGCCCGACGTGAAGATTGCCACGACCTTAAAACTTTTCTGGCGAGGAACATACCCAAATGGGGAGAGAGCTCCTTCCGCGCTGATTACATTCACGAAGTCTCCGACAAAGGTTCCCAGTTTCTCCTTCAAGTCCTGGCCGATTGCAATTCTGTCGCGGACCGGGTCACCAGGAGGAGCCGCCAGATCCTGCATGTTTCCACTCTTGACTTCGAAGAAGTCTTCCTTCGAAAAAGGAGATTCCTCGACGGCCAGCCCTTTGAGCATGACCTGATACTGCCTGTTTCCGCTGCTGATCAACACATTCTGGTAGATAGCCGGGATGGCACTGCGAATCCCATCGATGGCTTTGACTCGGGCGATCAGCCCTGGGTAGTTGGCAATTCCGTCAGTCGGATTAACCGGCGTAATGTTGATATGCGCCGTTCCGCGCAACAGCTTCGATTGAAGGTCCTCGCGAAAGCCGGCACTGATGGAAAGGGCTACAATCAGGGCCGTGACACCGGCGGCTACTCCCAGAACCGAGATGAACGTGATGATGGAAATGACGGTTTGTTTGCGTTTGGCCCTGAGATATCTCAGTGCCACAAATAATTCAAACGTCATGAAGCTTCTCTATTTTCAGGCCTCATGTGAGGGAAGAGAATGACGTCCCGGATTGACCGGGAGTTGGTGAAAAGCATCGTTAGACGGTCAATTCCGATGCCTTCGCCGGCAGTGGGTGGCATTCCGTAGCGTAACGCCCGCACGTAGTCCTCGTCCATCTGATGGGCTTCTTCATCGCCCTTCTCGCGTTCCGTCATCTGGGCTTCGAACCGCCGTTTCTGTTCTTCGGGATCATTCAGCTCGCTGTAGGCATTGGCAATTTCTATGCCCCCGATATAAAGCTCAAACCGCTCTACCAGGGAAGGATCGTCCGGCTTGGTTTTGCTCAGTGGAGAAAGCTCGATCGGATAGTCGTAGATGATGGTGGGATGAACCAGGTGTTTCTCCACTACGACTTCAAACAATGCACCCAATAAAGCTCCCGGAGAACCATACTGCCCGATCGAAACCGTTTCTCCGCTCCCCGTCGACGCCCCCTGATTCCAGCGCTGGCACAGCTCTCGGAGCCGCGAGGATTCTTCCAGGTCGCCGAGGCAGGGGCGCGGCTGAACCGTGTCAGGCCAGTAGTGAAGGATGGCTTCCTTAAGTGAGAACCGCTTCCACTCCCCCATTGAGATCTTCTGTCCGTCATATTCAAGTTCGAGCTTCCCCAGAACTGTCATGGTCAGGTAGCGAAGGAGCTCTTCGGTGAGGTCCATTAGATCCCGATAGTCGCTGTAGGATTGGTAGAACTCCAGCATTGTGAATTCCGGGTTATGACGAATCGAGATCCCTTCGTTCCGGAAATTCCGATTGATTTCATAGACCCTCTGCATTTGCCCGACAATGAGGCGTTTTAAATAGAGTTCTGGGGCAATTCTCAAGTACAGGTCTATGTCCAGAGCGTTATGGTAAGTCTTAAACGGACGGGCGGTGGCCCCCCCTGCCATGGGCTGCATCATGGGCGTTTCAACTTCGACGTAACCCCGGCTGTCAAAAAACTCTCTCATTCCCCGAATGATCTGGCAGCGCTTTACAAAGACCTCCCTTACATGAGGGTTGACAATCAAATCCAGGTAACGCTGTCGGTAACGGATTTCTACGTCCGTCAGTCCGTGCCATTTCTCGGGCAAGGGAAGGAACGACTTGGCAAGAAATTCCACCTTTGAGGCATGGATGGTCAACTCGTTGGTCTTGGTCCGGAAAAGATAGCCCTCGACCCCAATTATGTCCCCGATATCCAGCAGATTGTAGAGGTCGTAGTTCTTCTCGCCCACCGCGTCCAGGCGGACGTAAATCTGAAGCCGGCTATCTCCATCGGAAACATGAGCAAAACCGGCCTTGCCGTGTCCTCGCAGAGCCACCAGTCTCCCACAGGTCCGGACTTCAATCCGGCTCGCTTCTAACTCTTCCTTGGACTGACATCCAAACTGACGGACAATTTCAGTCGGTGTGTGTGTGTAATCGTACCGATGTGGATAAGGAGCATAACCCCCTTGTTTTATCCTTTCGAACTTCGAGTAGCGTTGCGCAATCAGGTCTTGCTCACTCTTCGGTTCCATCAACGGTGGTCTCCCTGATTCAGAATGACTTTCTCGTCTTCTTTGTCTTTGCGAATACTATCCAGGATCCCGTTGATAAACTGAATCGATTCCGGCGTACTGAATTTCCTGGCAATCTCCAGCGCCTCGTTGATGACCACAGCCTGAGGAGTCGTCGTTTCTATCAGTAATTCATAGGTCCCCAAGCGCAACACATTCCGATCTACGGCCGCCATTCTGGGCACACGCCAATGCTCGGCATGCCTAGCCAGCGCCACGTCAATTCGATCCACATTGTCAATGGTCCCTTCAACCAGGCGATTGGCAAAACCCATCACTTCTTGGTCGACCCCCTCATTCATGGACCAGAACGTGCTCTGAACTGCAGCAAACGAGTCCTTGCACATGTCCCACTGGAACATCATCTGCAAGGCAAACTCACGGCTTTTCCTTCTGCCGCCCATGCGTGGGTCTCAACCTCCTCGAGGTCGTCGCTGCCGGCATGCTGCCAGCTTGATGCATTGCAGATTCACCGGAGTGCGAGGCGGTGAGCACACCTAAAGTTGCTTGACAAGGTTGGCCATTTCAATGGCCGACATGGCGGCTTCAAACCCTTTGTTACCTGATTTGAGGCCCGCGCGGTCGATGGCCTGATCCACGGTGTCAGCCGTCAACACGCCGTAAGCAAGCGGTACACCGGTCTCCAAGGAAACCGAAGCAATCCCCTTGGTCACCTCATTACTGATGTACTCGTAGTGCGGCGTGTCCCCTTGAATAACAGTCCCAAGACAAATGATGGCATCAAATTTCCCTTGCTTGGCAAGCCGCCTCGCAGCAAGTGGGATCTCAAATGAACCGGGAACCCTGACAACGAGGAGGTCGGAATCCGACGCACCTGTCCGTCTCAGGGCATCCAGCGCCCCTTCCAGCAAACGGTTGGTGACCAACTCGTTGAAACGGCTTACAACCAGCGCGAATCGTAATCCTTCCGAGTTTAAGTTTCCTTGAATGGTATTCACTGCGTTCACTCCCCTGGAAAGGGGCCCCGGAGGTCACAACGGTCCAGGTCCAAGTCGACGGCGCTCGACGAGCCCACTCCGAAAAAGCCGCAACAGTTGAACTGGGCACCAGACGCCTTCGGCCCCCAAATGAAAACGAGAGATAATACCAGTATTTGATGAAGATTGTCCACGTGAAGCCCGGATCCGAGCGTGACCACGATTGCTGCTGAGTCTACCGGATCCTCCATTCCATATGGAGATTTCTCATTTCGATTCCTGGAATGTCCGTCCCCGCTTTACGTCAACCAGGTACCAGGTCGTTGCCGGGCTGCCTAGAGTACAGACCCAATCGCCGCCATCTTGCGCGGCCGCCAAAGGCTCACCCAAAAGGCGTCCTGCCCCGTCCAAGGCCACGAGCTGAACCACTTTCGCACCCTCTAGCGCTCGGAGGATCAGCTTGCCGACAACGGGTTCAATGCGCGTTGGTTGCTTCCCCCAAGCCTGGAGGGTAGTCCGTCTATCATTCCAGACCATTTCCGTGTTTTCGAAGCGGGCTCCCGCCGTAAGCAAGAGCCTTTCCGATTGTGCGATGGGGCGGCCATCCAATTGACAGAGCGTGAGTGCAAAGAAGGGGGGATTGAGGCCTGAGGTGTCGAGATGTCGTGTGCGTGCTGCCGACTGTTGACCGTAACCAATCACAGCCTGGGCGCCGATAGAGTCCACCGTGACCAGGCTCGTGTGAGGATGCCCATAGTACCAAGTTAACTCACCGGTGTCGGATTGAATGGGACCGCCCTGCTCACGTTGCATGACGCCCGTGGGTACGTGACTGTACCATGAAAGGCGCACTGCAGAACGCAAAGGGTTGGACCGGAGAAATTCAGGACAGTAAAAGGGGGTCTCTAAAGCGGGAAGTCTGAGGCTCTCAATTGCATGGTCTCGAGAATACTCACGCATCAGAGTTTGGACCGCTGGCTTGACAGCACCTCTCAGGAACAGCAGTGCCCCGGATGCAAGTTGCGGGATCTTCACCGGATTCATACAGAGGTCATAGCTGCTCCAGACGACTGGTGCCAACTTAAGGATCTCCAGGTGTGCGAAGTTATAAGCGAACACTCCGTCCCAATCCTGGAATGACGCATAGGCGGCCAGGATGGGAATCCCCTCACAGGCGAAGTCATTGGGGAAAGGATGACTGAATGCCGTGACCACAAACGGTTTGTTCCGGACAGGTGCCCGGGCCAGTTGAACCGGCATGGAGGCAAGGGGATCCTCCACCATTGGAGTATTGGGAAATTCCCAGCCGGCTGGTTTGCCGCTTGCGTCTCGCAGGTCTCTCGGACGCTGCCAACAGGACTCTCCGCCCACGACGTCGAAATCGTCCATAGTCTCTGCGTGCGGGTAGCCCGACATATCGTAGTTTCGATCACTGTCCCCTAATAAAAGAGAACGGACCTTCAGCTCTTCGCGCAGGTAACGCCTCAATTCCGTGAAGTATTGCCTCTCCAAGTGCATGTAGAATAGGGCCTCTGCGCGGAACTTCTCCCCAGACACTTGGAAGATCTGATTGGAGCTGAGGCGGACGATGGGCTCGCTCGACGGATTACCGGTGTCTCTTTCGGGCCCTGTTGGATTTTTCTGTTTTCGGTCTATCCGAATCCAATCGGAGTACAATCCGGAAAGCATCTTCGGGAAAGGGAGTTCCATCGGATTGACGGTCCCGCCGTTCTCCTCATCAAGCTGACCCGCAATCCACAATTCGAAGAGGGACTTCCCATTGATTAACTCCACGAAAGCGACGGCCGGTTCGTAGCGATATTCTGCGCCCGTGTATGAGTTTCGATGCGTCAAGAGTTGGCGAATATAGTCCTTTTGAACCTGAATAAGCCGGGAGTCGAAATAACAGCCGCCTTTGTCCACACCTTGACGATCCTCCTGTCGTAGACCGTCGCCCGGTCTGTATATGGTCGTGAGATTCAATGCGAGGTCTGTGTAGATGCCACGAGCCTTAAGCTCCGCCACGAGCCTGTCGAAGCAATCCAGTTTGACAGGGTTGAAGACGAGGGCGGTGTTTGTGTTTGCACTGGCAAGGCCTCTCTCAAGAGCTGTGAAACGCACGCAGCTTATACCAAGCCGGGCGAGATGGGCGGCAATGACGGGGGCGTCGACTGTTGGTTGAAAGGCGGCTGACAAGGTCACACCCCATAATCGGAGGCGCTTTTCCCCTGATACCAAATGACCATTCTCGGTACGGACGAATCCGTCCTCTCCAGCCGGGGAATGGAGCAAGAAGGAGACATCCACGGGCGAATGGACTTCCGTGGGCCACTCTATGACGAACGGTACAAGATCGGCTCCCCCTAGATTACATGGCCTGAGCAGCAGGGCGAATCCCATGATCCTGATCCCCAACCGTCTCTTCACGGCCCTCAAGAACTGACGGTTGATTAGGGCCGGTACCGTTTCTCCCATCGGCAATCTTGACGCCGGCAAATCCGGTGAAATCACTTCCTAGTTTCACCTTTCCTGAATCTCTTTTGCCACTCAAACTTCTTGCTTAGGGCTGATCTTAGCAGGATTGCCGCTTTAGCGGGAAGTGAACGCAGAAAGGAAGAATCAATGAGGGGATGCTCGCTGGAAAAGCCCTCTCCTCGAGCTGGTGAAGTTTAGCTCGCCGGCAAGTTACAAGGGCAGCGGATTTGCCGCAGAGATCTGGAATCCCCTAGGGGGTTGCAGGAAGTCGAGACGATAGCGATTCGGGCTTCACGTTCCATCCCCCGATTTCGACGATTGGGCCATTTGCTCCCAAGTCTTTTGCCTTGTATGATGCAGCGACTTCTAACCTTTCGCCGGGTGCCATTGAGAAATAATTATCTTCCCACAAAACAGGGAGCACTTCCTGCTCATGAAACTTCTGCTCTTCGTCATACTCCGGCAATCCATCCCTGAGTTTCAGGTGGATAAAGAACGCCAGGCTCGACGTGGGATTCTCAATAGTGACATGCGTGGTTCCTAATTCACCTTTTGTTTCGGAATGACTGGAGGTTTTCAGTTGGACCTTGGGTAACCTCGTCAATCCAGTGAAGTCAGCAGGAGATTTCAACGGTGTCTGCAGACGCACAGTTTTCTGCCAATCCAGGACGTCGGGCTTGGTCGAAAGCCAGTAGAAGTTGGAACTTAAGAGGGAGCCATTGGCCCCTGTAAGTGCTAACCGTAGGAAGTAGGTGGTTGTTAGTCCTTCCAGTTCGGGAATTACGAATGCCCGCAAGACGCTGTCAGGCTCGACAACAACAGAGCTCTCCTTGGAGAATTTCACTGTCGCGTCCAAATTATAGACTGTTGCTTTCACTGTCAGATCCCGGAATGGCTGGTAATACGAATTAACCACGACAATGGATCGGTCGTCGTACGAGTACTGAACGTGCAGGGGTTCATTGGCCTTCTTTGTGCCGAAATACGCCCCACCTTGTCGCAGGTAATAGTCGTAAATGTGGTAATGCAGGGAGGGCCAGGCACTGTTGAGCATCCATCCGATTACGCCCGTGGAGGTGTACTTGTTCCGTCCGAAAGCTTCGAACATTGCCCGGTAACCTTCATAGGAACTCACCTGGGCTTTCCCAGCGAAATCTTCTACGCTTGCAGCCTGGCCATACCGCGCATTCAGCACTTCCGCAAAAAGCTTCATACTTCTGAATTCTCCCCCCTCAGCATGGTAGTCCCAATAAAAATCCATGGGCCACAGGTGGTCTTCCGGCAACATCCGTCGCAGGCTTTCAACGGGTGGGATCGCCGGTCCTGGACAAGTTTCGGTATTGAAACCGTGCGCTCCTCCATTTGCACTGTCCTGTAACCAATACGGAGGCGCGACATAGAGATAAGGGCCGGTCATCTTCACCCCCGATTTGCCGCTGATTGGGGTCGAGCTCGCGGTTGCAGAAGATTGGACCGGGTTAGGCCAGTTGTATTCCCTGAGAATCTTGAGGTACATCGACTCAACTTTCGGCGTTGGGGGAAAATCGCTTCCGTTCATCCAGGACATCAAGGAAGGGTGTACGCGCAATCGTCGGATCTGGTCTTTGAGCGATTCGGCTGCAACAGTGTAGTTCTCATCCTTCCAATTCGCCCATTGTTCCCACTGATCGCAACAACACCATCCTGCCAGAACCAGGATCCCATATTCGTCACACATGTCCAGGAAGTGATCGTCCTCGATCTTCCCTTCCATGCGAATCGTGTTCAGGTTCAAGTCGCGGACATACTTCAATTCGGCCTCTTGCCGCTCCGGATTGCTGCGAAGCATCATGTCAAAGGAATACCCGGCCCCACGAATCAGGATTTTCTTGCCGTTGACACGAAACAGAAGGTGATCCTGATTATCGAGCTCGGCGGTAATTTCTCGAATGCCGAATCGAACCGAGTGTATATCGGATATAGTGCCACCGGTTTCGAATCTGATATCCAGCGTGTAGAGGTTTTGCGGACCCAGGCGGGCCGGCCACCACAAGCGCGGATTGGGCAAGTTGAGCAGGCCAAATTGTTTCGGACTGAAAGTCACGATTTTCGACTCCTTAGGGCCGAGTGTAACCTTTTGCGAGAATTGAAGGTCTCCTATCCGGCCTTTGAGGAATCCCTCAACTGGTTGTTTCGTAGAATTCGTGACATCGTTAATGACTGTGAGATGGGCCTTGTCGAGTGAGGGCAGATCCAGGCGGGTAGTTACTTGCGAGTTTCGCACTATGACCGGACCACTGCAGGTCAGATACACATCTCGCCAGATGCCCATGCATTTGTCTGGTGGCGTGGGGGCCCAGTCTACGAATGTGATCGCCAGATCGTTGGGCGCAGGGGGGAAGATTTGGACTGCGAGGTAGTTGGTCTCTCCAGGGAGAGCCGTTGGAGTCACATCGAATTCAAAAACCCGCCACGTTCCTGCTACCTCGTCGGATGTCGCAATCCGGTGCCGATTCAGCCAGATATTCGCCCGATAGTTAATGCCCTTGAAGTGAAGCGAGATGGTCTTCCCCTGAAACTCGGAAGGGAGTTTGAATTCCGTGCGATACCACCAGGACTGTCGAAATGGGCTTTCCGGAGGCATGGGAAGAAGCATGAAATTCTCCGATCCAATTGCGTAAGTGTTTCCGCCTATTGACCGGAGATTCATGCCGAAGTAGGGATCCTGGTAGACCCCATCCTCCACTAGGGCAGATAGGATGGTTGATGGCACGGTAGCGCGATACCACTGATCAAAGTTAAAACCGGTACCTGAGATCGCCTCTCCACTCTCTTGTACCTGTGAGGAGGATTGGATTCTCCAACCCTCTTTGAGCATGAGCCGTGAACCGATCTGCCCGTTCCCCCCGTCAGCGGCCCGGCACTCTGGGACAGCAAGACCCAGGATACAACCCAATAGAACACAGACATGACTCCTCATAATCTCGTCCCCCTAGTCTTGGGAGCGAACCTAAAGACGACCGCAGGTCCTCCGGGATCGGTTTAAGGTTACGGACTTCAGATTCAACCCACCCCTGGCGTTACCGCGCCTTCCCCTCCGTCGGAGGGGATTTTCATCTTGCATGGCGCCCCCATGCGGGCATGAGAGGCTTTCATGAAAATGCGGTTTTAATGTGGGAGCAGCGCTCCTGCGCGGCGACCTCCGAGTCTAGACTTATCGCCGCTCGGAGATCGGCTCCCACACTCCCCCCAAAACCAGAATCTTCATCCGCGGTGGTGAGCTTGAAAAG
>DATKMG010000011.1:0-2854 GCA_035541995.1 Terriglobia bacterium | reverse complement strand
CTCTCCCCTGATAATTTCTGATTGCCGCATTATTCGACACACGCCCAAAATCCTCTCGTGAGACTCAGTCTCTTCGGTGGCTACCATGGCAACATCCTGAGCATAATTGATATGAGTGAAGCGTTTAATCCACATCGGTGTCAGATATTTAACTCCACGCAAAAATCGGAAAAAGATAGTAAGCTTAGACAGCACGTTGAAAAACTCTACCAGCAAAGGCGCATCCTCGGGCGTGATCGGCCGAATGGTTATTTCAGATCCGTCCCTGGTGAAGGCTTTTGTTTGGTAACATTTAGGATACGGTGTCCGAAAATCATCAGAAGACTCAGGCATCTCACAGCCCCCCATTGCGCCCCTCGATTGAAAATGAATCTCGGGCCATCGGTTTTCTCCCCCCGGAAGAGAAAAAGTGTAATCGATTTCGGGGCATCAAGCGAAAAGGCGTAACAAGTATGATATCATAGCAGCCAATGGAACTTGAAGTTTCTTTGAACATTTGCGCGTTCGACTCTTCTCGAGAGATTCCGTAGCGCTGAACTCGAGGCGGCTCAAAGGTTGCAGGGACTCCCATTGAGCCCGACAGTATACGCTGTTTAGGGAAGATCTGTTCTGCTCCGGTATCCTTTTCATGTCCGATTGCTTTCTATCGAAACTCGCACAAGCAAGGCCTGATCCGGGTGGCGGCTCAGCATGTGCTCATGCGGCTTTGCTCGGGCTTGCGCTCCTGAAGAAGGTGGCGTCACTGGAACTGCGCAGCGGATCATGGTTATACGGTACCGGAAAGGACTGGCCGACCCTGATAAATACCGTTGAGCGCCTTGAGTCTCAGTTCTTGGACCTACGGGAGAACGACACGCAGGCCTATCTGAACATGGTTGAGGCCCGAAGGTCTGGCGATACAGACGAAAGGTTCGCTGAGGCCCTGGCGCAGGCAATCGAATGTCCCTGTCTTATAATTGACGCATCTATGTTGGCCCTGGATTGTTTGTTACAAGCGGTTCGCAATTGTAGAAAGCATCTTCTGCCGGACCTCATGGCAGCGGCTGAGTTCCTTGCCGCTGCTGCCAACGGGGCTGCTCACATAGCCAAGGCCAATGTGGAAGTGGTCCGGGATTCAGAAGCACGGCGACGCTGGTCCAGCAGATTGGATATCAGCCAAAATGATTTACGCTCAAGAATCGAAACGATTCGCGGTGCGCGGACTCCCTCGATGTAAGATCGCAATTCCACTGATGTGGAGGACAATATATCCTGAGAAGGCAGAGCCTCAATCTCGGCTTCTAAGTTTCATCAGCAATCAGGGAATCTCTATGTAGAGCCATATCCCCGCGCCTGCTCTGGACTCCCGATCCGGCGTTCGCCGGGCGGCGAAAAAAAGTAACCCTGCGTTTCTAAGGAACTATTACCTATTGTGCAGTCACCGTGGCCGGCAGCTTCCTGGTCAGGATGTCTACCGCTTCTTCCACCATCTCTTCCAGGACTTGCGCTGCGGGTTTAATGTCCCGAATTAGGCCCGAGATTTGCCCGGCCAGACCGCCCACATAGTCGGTCTGGTTCGCCTCGACAAAGGGCCAGAGTAGTGAGGAAGAGATGAGGACCTGAGTTGGGAAGGGAAGTGGGTCAAGACCCGAGGCGTCCCACAGTCGATGAAATTCATTTAAGCTTGCTCGCAGTGTCTTGCCGGTGTAGGCCGTGCTTACGCGAGTATCCTCATCAGTTGAGTCGAGGATTCGTTGTTTGTTGATATCCAGCGCTCCGCCTTCTTCGGTAGCCAGAAAACGCGTTCCAACCCAAACCCCGACGCAACCAATTGCCAATGCAGCGGCAAGGCCCCGGCCGTCACCAATGCCGCCGGCAGCCAACACCGGTACAGGTGCGGTAGCATCGATGGCTTGGGGCAGCAGGGCCATCGTGCCTATCCGACCGGTATGGCCGCCTCCTTCATGTCCTTGGGCGACAATCAGGTCCACACCCGACTCGGCCATGCGCCGGGCATTTTTCGCGTTGCCCGTAATGCCGAGGACCTTCATTCCCACTGAATGAGCTTCCTCCACCATGAAGCCGGGATTTCCCAGCCCTGCACAAAAGAGCGGGACCCGTTCTTCAATGCAGACAGCTACGGATTCTTTCGGGCGCCTGGTGGTGGTATTCAATTTCAGCATGACATCTACATCCGGAAGTCCCAATTCCACTTTCACCTTGCTAACCCATTCCTGGTGCGGTTTCGGTAGAGTCTTCAAGACCTCACTGAGCGGCACTTGATCCGCGCCTCCGAAATCGCTTCCTTGCGCCACGTTCTTGGGCAAAAGGAGGTCAACCCCAAAGGGTTTGTCAGTCCTGGCCTTTATTTCTCGAATTGCAGTACGAAGCTCTTCAACAGTAAAACCGCTTCCCCCAAGCACTCCTAGTCCCCCGGCCTCTGAAACAGCGGCAACCAGTTCCACCGGCGCTCCGGTTTTTTCGCCTATCAATGTGGGCCCCATTCCCGCGCTTAGAATCGGATATTCGATTCCCAACATGTCACAAAGCATTGTTCTTAGAGTTCGTCTGCCCATGATAGCCTTCTCCACTTTAAAACCTGATTGGTAGCTCCCGGAAACAACAATAGGGTATCAGTGCTGGACCTTTTGAATATCTGTCTTGTAATGGTGAGCCGACCGCCACCAGCATAATGCGGCCAGGATCGCGACGGTACAGACTGCGATATTCCCGTATGCAAGCCCCAGCCAGTCACCCGGCTTACCTGTTCCCACTGCATCCGCGATCATCCCTGCAATACCGGAACCCCAGCCGCCGCCCAGCGCGTACATGCTGGTCATGGCTATGCCGAAGGACAACGATTTCAGATGAGCGG
>DATKMG010000010.1:0-10627 GCA_035541995.1 Terriglobia bacterium | reverse complement strand
TAAATCGGCGGGAACGCCCACCCAGGGCGGCCGCAGCGGCTCCTGCCGCTGACGGCGCCCTGGGCTAATGTCTGCCGCCCCCAGCGGGGCTCAATAAGGAAGAAGCGGCCTCCTGCCGCTTCACAAATGTCCAATCTCCAGACTTTGTCCCGAAGGGACAAAGAGTTGCCACCTTATTCTGCAATCCTTAATAATAGGTGTGGCTCGCAATGGAGATCGGGCGGCATTCGGCCGCCTTTACGACCGGTACGCTCAAATGGTCCATGGGGTTCTGCTTGCAAAGGTCCCTGCAGGCGAGGTGGATGACCTGGTTCAGGATGTCTTCGTGATGGCGCTTCGCCGATTTTCCATGCTTCACAAAATGTCCAGGAGTAACTGAATGACTTATTCTAGTGCCAATTGGGAGATCACCTCCCACGCCTCTCAAGCTCCCGACGAAATCCATACGAAAATTCAAAAATAATTGATATTTCTCTTGGGACTGTCTATCCTTCCAAGAAAATCTCCTATGGAAACCTTGTTCTGGTTCTTAGCCGCATTTCTCTTCTTGCAGGGAATTCTCGGCGTGGTTGAAGGCAAGCGCTACCTTGGGTACATCCGACGATGCCTCGAAGCTTCCCAGACTCCTTGGACTCCCTCAGCCAGCGTCATTCTTCCTTGCAAGGGATTGGACGAGGGGCTCGAACTCAACGTAGAAGCACTGTTAAGCCAGGATTATCCTGAGTACGAGGTCATCATCGTAACGGCTAGCCCCGATGATGAGGCAATTCCGGTTCTGAAAGAGCAGATTGGTCGATCCTTGGCGCGGAGGGTCAAACTCGTCATTGCGGGCACTCCTGAAGAACGAGGGGAGAAAGTCAACAATTTGATCGAGGCGGTCGGGCATGCGGATCCGGAGTCGGAAGTTTTCGTGTTCACTGATTCTGATTGCCGACCACATCTCGACTGGTTGCGCCAACTTATTGCTCCATTATCGACACCTTCGATCGGGGTATCGACCGGATACCGGTGGTATTTCCCAACTGGGGGCAACTTTGGGAGCGTGATGCGCTCAGCCTGGAATGCCTCGATTGCCACGATGCTGGGGGACCATGACCGGAATTTCTGTTGGGGAGGTTCAATGGCCATCCGCAAGGATGCGTTCGAGCGGGCCGGGGTCCTTGATTGGTGGAAACACTCGATCAGTGATGATTATTCAATGGCTAATGCGGTGAGGGCAGCTGGGCTCGGAATTCATTATGAACCTCGATGTTTGATCGGTAGCCACGGAACTATACGTCTCTACGAGTTCTTGCATTGGGCAACCCGGCAGATTGTAATTACCCGCGTCTATTCACCACGACTGTGGAATCTTGCATTTATCGCGCAGGTCCCGTTTGTGGCTGGTTGGTGGTGGATAGTCGGTGATTGTGCAATCGGTATCAAACGGACGGTTTTAGGAGGGCCTCATTCTTACTCTTTCACCCTGGGGACATATCTTCTCTTACTGTCAACAGTATTTCTTCTTAGCCTGGTTCGGGGGATTCTCCGGCTGAAGGCCATCCTTTTGATTCGAGCCGATTCCAGAAGCATGATTCTCAGGTTTGCCTGGGCGTATATGTTGATGGCACCGCTGGTCTCAACTGTAACGGCTTATACTCTTCTCGCATCTCTGCTGACCCGTTGTTTAGAGTGGCGCGGCGTCAAGTATGAACTGATCTCGCCTGAGCAGGTTCGGGTGATTCGGAATGGTTGATTGCAAGGACTCCACTAATTTGCAGGGGATTCCTCGACTCATCAGAAGACTGGCAAGACCCCAACGCTTGAATACCGTCGTCTTCTTTGTTACCTCGGCATGTAATGAAAAATGCCGTCATTGCTTCTACTGGGCAAAACTGAACCAGCGAGGTGACCTGACATTCGAAGAAATCAAGAAGATCTCTTCCACTATGCCGCCCATCACTGATCTCTGGGTCTCGGGTGGAGAACCCTTCATGCGCAGGGAACTGCCGACTATACTGGAACTGTTCTATCAGAACAATGGAGTCCGTTCAGTGAACCTGCCAACAAACGGCTTGTTCCTGGAGCGAACACATCATTGGATGGAACAGGTGTTGCTACGGTGCCGAAACTTGCACGTGGATTTGAATGTCAGTCTTGACGGCTTCGAAGAGACTCACGAGAAGATACGGGGGGTTCCGGGTTGCTACAGGAAGACGACTGATTTCATCCGTTCCCTTCCACCCTTCGTGCAGAGATTCAGGCATCAACTCCGTGTCAACGTCAATACCTGCCTCAACGCTGACAATGCCGCTGAAATGATAGAGTTCATGCAGTATGTCTATTCTGAGCTTTCTGTGGACGGCCAATATCTGCAATTGATCCGTGGCAATCCAATGGATCCTGGATTGAAACCAATTCCTCCGAAACAATTGAGGGACATTTACGATTCAGCCCGCGCGCTATACGAGCACTATGCGCTCCGAATGTTCAGAAGCCTGGGGCCTCTCGGTCGGATTTCGGCCAAGGCAATCTATGCGGGAACTCTGGCCCTTCACAACAAGATCCAGTACGCTAACTATCTGCAATCCACTCCATGGCCAATGCCCTGTACAGCCGGGGAAACCTTTTGCGTTATTGATTACAATGGAGGTATTCGCGCTTGTGAATTGCGCGGACAATTAGGAAATCTGAGAGACTATGACTTTGATTTCTCCGCTTTCTGGCAGGATCGGGTTCGTCAAGAGGAAGTTAAGAAGATTGGTTGCGATCAGTGCTTCTGTACACACGTCTGCAACATTCATGATTCCCTTCGTTATAGCCCTAAAGTAATGGCTGTGGATATTCCCTTCACTTACTGGTCCACTCACCCTCGAGGTCGAAACAGAACTTCGAGCAGTGAAGTACAACTCTTGCCGCGCAAGCTCTTGTGAGAATCTGCTATAGCGAAACGACAATGTTTTTATGAAGGTGTCCCATGATATTTTTCAGGTCACCAGCGCCATTGAAATCGGCAGGGGTAGCCACGATGAATGCGTACTCTGAATTCATCGTGGGCTTCTCCTATGTGGTCAAATGCCCACGACAAACCAAAAGCGGTTTGTCGTAGCTACCAAAACTCGCATTTTCATGAAAGCCATTCATGCCGCTGGGCGGCACCACGTAGCATGAAAATGTCAAGGTGGGAGTCGCGCTCCGCACGGTTTCATTGGTCAAGGGATGATCGCCGCTCGGAGATCGGCTCCCACATTGAATAGGAATTTTCAAGAGAGTGCCCATGACCTTTTCAACTTCACACGGTCAATGAAAATGCTGGAGGGCCCCGCTCCGTCGGGGCCACGGTCGCAACAGGTGACAGCGGTCACCCGCGCTCCCTCCATCAAAACCGTATTTTCATGAAACTGCCCCATGACCTTTTTCAGCTCACCACCACGGATGAAAATGGCGGTCTTGGGGGAGTGTGGGAGCCGATCTCCGAGCGGCGACCAGTTTGAGGCAACCACCACAACGGAGCCCGGCGACCACCTTCAAACGCGCGGGTCGACGGAAGGTCTTTAACTCCCCTCACCTTGGTTAAGGTCTTATGATGATCTTTCGTATATAGACCGGAGAGAGGGGCTTACTTGGATTGCCATCGTCACCGGCGGTACAAGCAACGTCAGCTAGGGCATCAACCACTTCGATACCCTTAGTAACATCGCCAAAGATCACATATTTGGGTGGCAGGTTGTAATCGTGATGCATGATGAAGAACTGGCTGCCATTGGTGTTTGGCCCACGGTTGGCCATGGCTACGATCCCTCTTTTGTATCCTCTCTGGTATAGCCTCGAATTTCGATTGATCTCGTCTTCAAACTCGCCGCCCCAGGCACTCTCTCCCCCGGTTCCATTTCCATTGGGGTCTCCACCTTGAATCATGAATCCCTTCAATATCCGATGAAAGGTGAGTCCGTCGTAGTAACCATGTTCGGCCAACAACCGGAAGTTTTCTACGGCCTTGGGAGCGTCTGGTTCGAACAGTTGGATTTCAATGGTCCCCTTGTCTGTTTCGATAAGGGCATGATTGCCACCGGAGCTCTTGGCTCCGGCCGGCACTTTGGGGTTGGGTTTCGAGGTCTTCTGGCAGGCAGTGAATGCTGCCATCAATCCGAGAATCCCCGCCGCCAAAATTACGCCTCGATATATCTGATCGTGAGACCATGAGGACTTTCTCACATTAAGATTCCTTTCCTCTGAAATCTGCAAATGCTTTACGACAGGTTGCGTCAGATGCTTAGCGATCTCAGACCAATTCATTGGAAAATCGGTTTAGTGATGGCCCCTTCCGAAGCGGAGGAAACCAGAGAAATGTACTTCGCAAAAACTCCGGAGGAATACCGAGGCTTAGGGGGCTTCCAAGTTGACAACCGATTTTTGAGTTCTTCCTCGGAAATCTCAACATCCAACCTTCGCTGTTTAATATCGAAAATGACCATATCACCTTCATGGACGGCGGCGATCGGCCCACCCATATAAGCTTCAGGTGCCACGTGTCCGGCCATAAGACCTCGGGTGGCGCCACTGAATCGCCCGTCAGTCAGCAAGGCAACCTGGTCCCCCAAACCCTCGCCAACCAGGGCGGCAGTCACACCCAGCATTTCCCGCATGCCGGGGCCCCCGCGAGGCCCTTCATAGCGGATCACCACTACGTCGCCGGAATTGATTTCACGCCGAGTCACCGCGCGCATGGCATCCTCCTCCCGGTCAAATACCCTGGCCGGACCCCGGTGGTAAAGGCGCTCATGCCCAGCCACCTTAATGACACATCCTTCCGGTGCCAGGTTTCCTCTCAAAATTACCAGGCCTCCGGTGGGCTTGAGAGGATTGGAAAGCGGACGGATAACTTGTTGACCCGGGGTCTCGACCGCCTTCTGCGCTTCCTCTCCCAGAATCTTTCCACTCACCGTAATAGGGGACGGATCAATGTATCCGCCATCCAGGAGTCGCTTGGCAATGACTGCAACTCCTCCTGCTTTGTCAACATCGGTGGCCACGTATTTCCCACCGGGCTTCAGATCTGCCAACAGCGGCGTCCGGGAACTAATGAGGTCGAAGTCGTCAATGCCGAGTGGCACCGCGACCTCTCGCGCTATGGCAATGAGATGAAGAACTGCATTGGTTGACCCTCCTGTGGCTGCCACACTGGCGATCGCATTCTCGAATGCCTTGCGAGTAAGGATGTCGGACGGGCGAAGGCCTCGCCGCAGCAGTTCCATGACCATTTTGCCGCAAGCCACACTCACTTCGTTCTTCCGGAGATCCGGAGCAGGAACGCTGGATGACCCCATGGGCGAGATTCCAAGGAATTCCAGGGCCGTTGCCATGGTATTGGCCGTATATTGGCCACCACATGCACCGACCCCAGGGCTGGCCACATTTTCGAGCTCCAGCAAGTCGGCGTCTGTCATTCGGCCAGCCGCATTGGCTCCAACGGCTTCAAAGACATCCTGAATGGTGACGTCTTTCCCCTTGAAGTGGCCAGGCAGGATCGAGCCGCCATATAAGACCAGAGAGGGAACATTCAGTCGCGCCAATCCCAGCACTGCCCCCGGGATGGTTTTGTCACAACCAACCAGGGCTACAATGGCATCGAACATGTGGCCGCGTCCCACTAATTCGATGGAATCCGCTACCACTTCACGGCTCACTAGCGAAGCCTTCATGCCTTCAGTCCCCATGGTGATTCCGTCGCTGATAGCAATGGTATTGAACTCCATGGGCGTCCCCCCAGCGGCTCGGACACCTTCTTTTACCCTCTCTGCCAATTGACGCAGGTGAAAGTTGCAGGGCATAGTTTCAATCCAGGTATTTGCAATCCCTACGATAGGACGGGTTAAGTCTTCGGCAGAAAATCCGATCCCCTTCAAATAAGCCCGGGCCGGAGCTCGGTCTCTACCGTGCAGAATGATTCGGCTCTTTGCCTTGGGGTCGTATACCATTTATGCCTCCAATTTGATTACGCTAAGAATTCAAAAGTTACTTCAAACCTTTTACTCTCCTATGGGCCCAACATTCTAGGCGAGTGCAATTAAGCTGACAATTATTATCTGTCAATACAAGCGAAAACGAAAACTGGAACGGATGGCCTCCATGGACGAGATCCTGAACCTTTGACAGTGACGGCGTTGTCGACTATATTATTGGAAGAGTGCCCTCTTCTTTTCGACAAGCCAGGGCTGAGTACGGGCTTAATTGGGGGCAAGAATGAGGTAAGTATGCCAATTTACGAATACCACTGCCTGGAGTGTGGCACGGCCTTTGAGAAGATTGTTCCCTTGAACTCCAATTCGATCCGTTGTCAGAAATGTGATAGTCCGCGTGTGGAGAAACTGTTTTCCACGTTCGCAGTCTCAGTCGCTGAGTCCCATGCGAGCAAGCGGGAGATGGCGCCAGGACCCTGCGGTACTTGTGGTGCCGCTCAGCAGGGAATGTGCCAGATGATGGAGTGACCTGAAGCAGGAGAGAGCATTTCTCTTCTGTCCGACTTAAGCTGCCCTGGCGTTCTGCCTTCGGATTCAAACCCAAATATGGAAGCATCATTGAATGAAGTCTATCGTGAGGGAGTGTTTTGAACTGGCGAGCCCTCAGTGTTCTCTTCCTTGCTAGCTTAAGCTATTTCTTGTCCATCCCGTATGTCAGCCAGACAGCAGAACCAGTCCGGCTCTCCGTCTCCGCTGCAAACCAGCGGTTCGACCAGGGGGGCATCTTCCGCATCCTGGTTGAATCGGAGAAACCTATAAGGGAGATCGAAACCTCCTTTGACCGGAAAAAGTTGATATTCTATTCGCACCCCTCCAGCCACACCTGGGAAGCTCTAGCGGGGATCGACTTGGAAACCAAAGC
Organism: Terriglobia bacterium; assembly: GCA_035541995.1. Classification (GTDB taxonomy): domain Bacteria; phylum Acidobacteriota; class Terriglobia; order Versatilivoradales; family Versatilivoraceae; genus DATKMG01. The sequence continues at coordinate 3,766 of DATKMG010000010.1, read as the reverse complement.
AGGTGAACATCCCCTCGAAGGGAAGATCCTCTTCGAAGACAAACACTCCCAGGAAATTCACCGATCGATTCGCATCTTGCTGAGGAAGTTCCCGGAGCAACGCATCACGGTGGATGAGAAGTATGTCACTCTCAACCCCGAGGATCAGAAAAGAGCGGAGGAGGAGTCCAAGAAACTCGACATCCTCTGGGGAACTGTTTCCCCGGATCGGTTATGGTCAGGCCGTTTTATTCGGCCCATCGATAGCCAACTAACCAGCGGTTTTGGCCGGCGGCGGATTGTCAATAATCAACCTCGGAGTCCCCATGCCGGTGTGGACTTCAAAGCCGACGCCGGAACACCCATCAAAGCGGCCAACTCGGGAAAAGTGGTGCTATCGGAGAACCTGTTTTTCAGCGGCAATACCGTTGTAATCGATCATGGCTTAGGGCTTTACACTTACTACGGCCACTGTACAACTCTGGAAGTTAAGGACGGGGAAACGGTGAAGAAGGGGCAGCTTGTTGGGACCGTCGGTTCGACCGGTAGGGTGACCGGACCTCATCTGCACTGGTCCTGCCGGCTCAACGGTGCACGAGTCGATCCACTGTGGCTCACCACGGCGTTGCTGGGAGAATAGTTGGCGGCCTCTCTTTTATGAGATGCAGACATCAAGGTAGCCACCGCGTCAAACTGATCGCCGCTCGGAGATCGGCTCCCAAGTACCCCCAAGACTGCCATTCTCATAGACGGTGGTGAACTTGAAAAGGTCAAGGGGCACTCTCATGAAAATCGCCCTCGTCACTCGTCCTTGACAAAGAAGCTTCCGAGGACGAGATTGACCCGATGGATCTTGCACTAATGATCACTTAGGGAGTCATTCCCCCATTTTCATGTTACTTGTTGCCCCGCAGGGTCATGCAAGGCTTCTATGAAAATCCCAGCTTTGGTAGCCATGCCGACCTCTCTGTTTGCAGGAAGTGTGGGCTTGTGAAACCAGTCAAAAGCCCACGGCTCGCGGTGACCGCCGTCGCCAAATGCGCTCACCGTGGCTACCAATGATTTTGAAACCGGGCCCGAGTATTGTGACTTATCGAAACTTGAGAGAGTACCTTGAAGTCCTCCGCCAAGACGGAGACCTGGCGACTATTGGCGTAGAAGTAGACCCCTTTCTGGAGTTGGCCGAGATACATCGACGGGTCGTCGAACAAGGAGGCCCGTGCCTTTACTTCAAGCGAGTAAAGAACAGCCCCTTTCCAGTTGTCACAAACCTGTTTGGGACTCTCCGCCGCATTGAAAGGGCCTTCGGCCCACATCCTCTCCGGTTCATGAAGCAAATTACCGAGTTTGCTGAAACGGCATTTCCCCCAACCGTGGGAAAGTTATGGAAGCATCGTGGCCTCATCCCGGACGCTCTCAGAATGGGTACTCGGCGAGTGAATTCCGGGCCAGTCATGGAAGTAATGGAACAACCGCCTGATCTAAATCGACTCCCCATACTCACCGTCTGGCCTAAGGATGGCGGACCTTTCGTAACTTTGCCGTTGGTCTATTCCGAGAATCCGAAAGACAAGCGGCACAATCTGGGCGTCTATCGGATGCAACGGTTTGACTCGACTACAACCGGCATGCACTGGCAGATTCACAAGGGGGGCGGATTCCACTACAAGGTTGCCGAGCAACTCAATGAACATCTGCCCTTGAGCGTGTTCCTCGGAGGACCGCCTGCCTTGATTCTCGCGGCCATCGCGCCTTTACCGGAGAATGTCGGTGAGTTGATGATGGCATCGGTTCTGGCGGGCAAGCGGCTGACAATGATCCGGGGTTCAAATAGTCCCCATCCTTTCCCGGCCGAAGCGGAGTTTGTGTTGCAGGGTCACGTTCCATCCAGAGAACGTCACCCGGAGGGGCCCTTTGGTGACCACTACGGCTATTACTCGCTTCAGCACGACTATCCGGTATTCCGTGTGGAAAGGATTTATCGCCGAAAAGACGCCATTTATCCTGCTACCGTGGTTGGGAAGCCGAGGCAGGAAGATTATTTTATTGGCAACTATCTCCAGGAATTGCTGAGCCCGCTTTTTCCATTCGTCATGCCTGGTGTGGAAGCCCTATGGAGCTACGGAGAGACCGGCTTTCATTCCCTGTCAGCCGCAATCGTTAAGGAACGGTACGCTCGGGAGGCTATGGTCTCGGCATTCAGGATCCTTGGTGAGGGACAACTCTCACTGACCAAGTTCCTGATTGTGGTCAATTCCCGAATAGACCTGAAGGATTTTCAGAATGTGCTGACCCATGTTCTGGAACGGATACGCTGGGAAACAGACTTCTTTATCCTGTCGAATCTGTCGATGGATACGCTGGACTACTGCGGGCCTGAGATCAATAGGGGAAGCAAAGCCATCATGCTAGGCTTGGGAGAACCCGTTCGATCTTTGCCCCGGGAGTTCCGGGGGCAAGTACCCCCCGGTGTGCATAATGTGAGGGCCTTCTCTCCCGGGTGTCTGGTCATTGCAGGTGTGAAATATGATGAAGAGCCGGACCAGGCGGCCCGCTTGGCCCAGTGGGGAGACTTTAGCGACTGGCAATTGCTGATCTTGGTGGATGACGATGGGATTGCCGGCTCCGCATCTCAATTTCTCTGGGCTGTCTTTACCAGGTTTGATCCGGCCTCGAATATCACAGCAGCCGGGACAGTAATCCGAAACCACCATCTTTGTTACCGTAGTCCCATCGCTGTCGATGCCCGAATGAAACCCCGCTACCCGGCCGAGGTCGAGTGCGATCCTGAAACTGCCAAAAAAGTGGACCAGTGCTGGCGGGAGTATTTCCCGAGGTGAATCGACTCTCAGGACCTCAAGGCACAAGAGCCTCTTCCCCAATCATTTGTGAAACCCAGAGCGGTTGATTATTGAATTTGATTAGACTTTGTCTGAATCTTGTTGGAAGGGCGAGGGACGGGAGTCAGCGTTTAACATGAGATCCTAAGATTGGTTCAACCCCATCCGGGGTTGGTCCCTTTTTACATCACTTCCGCAGGCTGGCGCCTGCGGCTATTCGCGTCCATCGCCTCCGGCGATGTCTGCCTGTTGGAAGTTTAGAGACCACGCAGAGAGATCAAGGTGATTTACCGCCTTGCCTATTGAATTTAGGAAAACGTTGAAATTCTAGACTCCCCAAAGGGGAGCAAATGTGATTAGCCGTGAGTGCAACCCACGGAAAGCCCCAATCAGGTTCCATGACCCTGAAGGGGTCGCACACAGACCAAACCACCGTCAGCCGAGCAGCACTTTCAAATGCCTCAGGCTGCGGACGGCCTGGTCCGGCGTGCCACACTCCACTGATAAGACTCCGCTGAACCCGGCGTTCTTTAAAATCCCGATGACCCGGGACCAATCGATCACCCCGTCCCCGCAAGCACACCCGACCGGTGTTCCCGTCACTTTCCCTCGCTCCGCCTCGGAGTGTTGGATGGCAATGTCCTTGGCGTGAACATGGACCAGGAGGTGCTGGACGGCTCGTAATCCCTCGTAAGGATCCACACCAGCCAGATAGGCATTCCCCGTGTCGTAATTTACGCGCAACATTGGGGAATCAACCAGCGTGGCAATTCGGAGCAGCCCCGCAGTGGTCCGGGAAATACTTTGATGGGGTTCAATTCCCACCAGAATCTGGTACCGCTCAGCGACACGCAGTACGGACGTTAAGGTGTACCTCATGATCGTAAACGCCTCAGCATCGGAACTGAGCCAAGCCGGGCGGATACCCTCATCGGTATTGACCACCG
>DATKMG010000009.1:0-4820 GCA_035541995.1 Terriglobia bacterium | reverse complement strand
CCGTGGTCGCTGACATGATCAAAACGGCGGCCGAGCGAACACAAGCGCTCGTCACTACACATAGTCCAGACTTGCTCAATCGTTTTAACATTCATGATGTGGCGGTTATGTCGCGTTTGGAAGAAGACCCTAAAGTCCAATGGCATCGACCGGAGAATCGCAAGACGCTGGTTCAAATGTTGAAGGCCGTCTCGGGAGAATCAATCGGTGATCTGCACCGATCCGGTGAGCTTGAGGTAATATCATGATGGTTTGGATTTTTGTGGAGGGCGAGTCGGATAAAATCGCACTAAATGCTCTTTGGTCGACATGGAAGAGCAAACTTGGCAAAGCCGGCTGGGGAATTCATCTCATTCCCTTGGAAGACAAGTCTAGATTCTTTAGAAAAATTGGTCATCGTGCGGCCGAAAAGTTAGCCCATGACGTTTCTGATTTAGTTGTGGGACTACCCGATCTTTATCCCAATGTAGAATATGCGAGCACGGAATATGCGCATGCGGATTTAGCAGGCCTTAGATCTCTTCAGTCGAGCTTGGTCAAGAAGGCTCTTCAAGATATCTACTCGAAATCGGATGCACAAGCTCAAGACGTGATGAAGCGATTCCATCCAACAGCATTAAAGCACGATCTCGAAGTTCTTCTGCTTGCGGCAATAGATGAATTACGCCAGGTCTTGGGGAGTTCCGAAGCTCTTGGCAAATGGCGGCATCCCGTAGAGGACCAGAATCAAAGCAATCCCCCGAAGTATGTGGTCGAAGCACTTTTCCGCACTAAGAAAAAGCGACGGTACCGGGACACAACAGATGCCAAGGCGGTATTGGACAAGGTCAGTGACATCAAGAAGCTTCTCTACAATGATAAGACTCAATTGGAGTGTCCAGTCTTCAAGCAGACCATGGATTGGATAGCCACTAAGACAGGTGTTGAGGGATATTAAACCTTGGCTTGATCTCGTCGTTGATTGGTTCGCGGTCATATTCGTCCGGCCAGCTGATATACTCATTACTTCATCTTCCAAATGGATTGTTCCCTTCATAAGCAAAACGGAAGGTAAGCGACACTAGGAACGATTCGCCGTGGCCGCGCAGAACTGGGTTTTCATATCGCAGGCTCCGGAGTAAGATATCAGCGCTGATCCGGTGGCTGCGGAGGTCCGCGGTGGGTTTTGTGCCACGAAGAAGTTCGGAGTAGTACATCGATGCCTATTTATTCTACCTTCAAAGCTAAGTGGCTCTGGTACTCCGTCCTGTGCGTGATCTGCTGGGGCGGATGGGCGATGTGCTCGAAGCTGGGATCCACCCAGATTCCTGCAAAGGGAATGCAGTTCCTTTTCACGATCGGAACCTTGCCCGTTGCACTGTTTCTCGTGGTCGCCAGGCGGTTTAAGTTTGAGAAAAGCCCGAGAGGCATCTTTTACGGCGTAGCCAACGGCATCCTGTCAGGGGTTGGGGGTCTTGCGCTCTTTGCCGCCTACCGTAGCGGAGGAAACACCGCCGTGATTACAGCGGTGACCTCGCTTTACCCTATGATCACGGTGGGGCTGGCTGTACTCATCTTGCGGGAACGTGTCAACTGGCGACAGGCTCTCGGATTGGCGTTCGCCGCCATTGCCATCGTCATCTTTTCGCTGGAGGTCGGCTGAGTGTTCTCATTGCCTCCCTGGTTCTTCATGGCTGTCGTTATTATGCTGGCCTGGGGGATTGTAGGGCTTCTTCAGAAGCTCTCCACCAACCATCTTTCTGCGGAATCGGCGCTGATCTGGTTGGTCGTCGGATTTCTTTTGCTGCAACCTCTATTCTATCCGGGCAAGGCTATCCTGGGTTATCCTGCCACCAGTCTGGTCTGGGCGCTGCTCAGCGGTGTACTCAACGCGTTAGGGTCCTGGGCACTTCTAATTGCCATGTCAAGTGGAGGAAAGGCTTCAATCGTGGCGCCCTTCACCGCATTGTATCCGCTGGTCGTCGTCTTCTTGGCACCGATGCTCTTGCACGAGTCCATGACACGACTTCAAGGAGTCGGAGTCCTTTGCGCACTGGCAGCCGTAGTCTTGCTGTCGCTCTAGTAGATGCGAACCCCAGTCCCGGGGTAAGCAAAGCGCCCCAACTCTGTCCTTCCCTTGCGGTGCCTGCTTCTCCAGACTCTTTTCGACTTAACGTTTGATCCGGAGGGCAATGTCCACTGCATGAGTCGGAGTCGTGAATGTCCGAGTGCCTCCCTTGTGTGTAATCTTTTCAGCAAGAACGATGGAGCCCGTTGCGGGCTCCACCCAATCAACTTTGTAACTGCCGGCTGGCAGATTGAGCACCAACCTGTCAGTGTAGTTGCCAGGGACCACTGTGTAAGCGTCCCCCGCAGGCCAGGAGGAACCTGTTCCATCTTTGCTGTGGTGAAGATAGAGGGCATATTGCTGCCCCGGCTGACTGCTGCCTCGGCAGATGGCCCCCTCCGGGACTCCGCTCACGATAAAACTCTTGTCGGGTTGCATCTTGATAAAGTCAAAGCTGTAAATGAAGCTCTTCAGGTTCTGAAGGGCTCGCAAAATCTGAGCGTTGTCAGGGGTCTTCCCGCCTGGGTTTTGGGTTGTGTAGAGACCGTTTAATTGGTTGAAACTTGCTCCCCCACCAATAATGAACTCCCAAGCTTCCACCCGAGAATCGGCGACTTTGTCCCCTTTGTAAGAGCTAGGGTAGTAGCTGGTCTCGTTAAATTCAATCGGCTTGTTGCGTCCGTACTCCAAATCGAGGGCTTTCATTCCTCCCATTTGCTCGGCCATCGATTCCCACACATACTGCGCGACGATGATCGATACTTCCGGGTGGCCCGAAAAATCGCAGGGTCCTCCGATTGGTCCTTCCAACTGTTGCGCGATCAGATGCTTGTTGGGGAGTCCGTTTTCCGCGCTCTTGATCACTTCGATAAAATGACCAACCCAGGGCCCGGCTAACTCGATGGGTGTGCCAGTCAGGAACGGCTCGTCGCAGATCTCAAGAATGACGTTGTCATAGGGATTGACCTCCTGAGTGATCTTGCGAACGTAATCGTCCTCCCGCCTTACCAGGTCCGGATGATTCAGCGTTTGCGCGTCCTCAAAATCGCAACGCCCGACACCTTGTATATTGTTGTCAAAAGAAAGCGGAGAGATTGGCCAAGTGTCGGAGTACTGGGCGTTGAAGAAGCAGATCTCCACCACGATGCCCCGGTCGGCCGCCTTGCTGACAAAATCTATTAGGCGGCTGAAATATTGGGGATCCCACTGATCGAGGTCAAACTTATTGCCGCAGAGTGAGTAACCCGGCACATTGCTTCGTGCCCACGGAACCACCAGGCTCCATGGTTTTGGCCCCAGCGTATTTCCCTTCAGAAATTTCCCCATTGGCTCGAACAAGGCTCCCGGATAGATACGGGTGTAGTTGAGCCCGTAAGCTTTCAACGCGTCAAAATACGTGACAAAGTCAAAGTCCTTATTGACCACAGCCCCATAGTGCTCTGCCGAAGTTATCAGAATGGTGGGCTGGCCATTGAAAAGGTAATAATGAGGATTGGATGGGTGAAGCTTGATCGGCTCGGCCCCAGACTGGGCAGCAAGTAAAGTCAAGGCGAGACCTAGCAGTCCAAATATTCTCGACATGGCATCACATTCCCTTCTTGAAGTACGCCGGGTACAGCCGGACCCCGCATTCCGGACAAAGATCGATGATTCTTTTCAAAAAAGCATAATCGGTCAGTTTTGCGGGGCTGCGCTGTAGGGCGGTAGTGTCAACCGCCTAAGAATGTGGCGTTTCACAGGCGAAGGCTTATCAAGCCTTCGCCCCTACAGTAAGATCTTGCATCACCACCGAAGACTGACCCATTTCAGAAAAGCAGATTTGAACATTGATATTTTCCAAGATTAGTGCGGATGGAATGGATCTATCTAACCACAAACTTCTCTTCTTGAACCAGGCTTTTTTGCGAAATGGGATCGGTCAACCTCACCTGCAATTGGTAATCTCCTTTAGGAAACTCGCTCAGGGGAACCTGGAAATTGCTGGAGATTGTACCATTTGATTTGTCGTCATACTCAGTGAGCTCTGTCTTGCCGGCCTCGCGAAACAAGGCCCCATCCTTAAGGAAGGAAATAGAAAGATCGAGGTTGGGCTGCGCCCCCTTTGGCAAATGAAGATAGGTTTGGAAGAAGATGTACAATGTATTGGACGGAGTAAAAACATGGGCCACATTAGGGACTATGCGCATTTGGTCGATAACCAGCGGGTCTAAAGGATCACGTCCTTGTGGTCCCCCCGGCCTGGAGAGGTTCTTGATGTGGCTGTCATTTGAAGCAACAGGTTCCAGCCGATTGCTCAAAATAATGGAAGACAACAGGGGCCCTGGTTGACTGTAATCCGGAACGATCAGGGGTTGCTCAAATGAACTCATCTTTCCGTCCTGATTTTCCCGTAGCAGGAACTTCAAATCATAATTTCCAGCGGGCAGATAGAAACCTGTGTTGTATTGGATGTCTCCACCAGTAACCTTGCTAAGCGAGGCTGGGTCCAGGTTCACGCGAATCGTGTCTCTGACCGAGGTGACCGGCTTGTTCTTAGAATCTCTGACCTGGCCAATAAAATCAAACTCGGCTTGACTCTTCTTCCCCTTTTGTTGGAAGGGAATGACGGAAGCCGGGAATTTAAGTGCAACCGGCACAAATACCTTCTGAGAGTCAGCCTTTACATAATTGGCCGAGACGAGAAACGGGATGTCGTTAAAGGGACGTTCCGTGGAAGCGGCTTCTTCCAACTGCCGTTCCTTATCAGCCTGGGTGAATTGTCGAAAGGCCTTAG
>DATKMG010000008.1:0-5893 GCA_035541995.1 Terriglobia bacterium | reverse complement strand
GGTGGTAGAAGAGGGCCCTGAGTTCCAGGTGACCTCCGTGTGTCAGGCCATTCGCGCCTGCATAGTGCAACGGCAGATCCAGCCCAGGTCGGTAGCTGCAATTGCGATCGGGGGACAGATGGCCGGCATCATCGGTATCGGACAGGATGGTATACACGTCACCCCATATGATTCGTGGTTAGATACACGTTGCGCGACTTACATCACCCGCATGAGCACCTCTGCCGGTGATGAGATAGTAGTAAAAACCGGGGGGCCGGTCAGCTTCAATCATGGACCGAAAATCCTGTGGTGGATGCATGAGCGCCCCAGAGATTATCGGGCCATCAGGGCTTTCGTCCAGCCTGGTGGCTATGCGGCCATGCGCCTCTGCGGCTTAACTGCCAGAGATGCCTTTATAGACAAAACCTACCTGCATTTCAGCGGCTTTGCCGACAATCGGAAAGGATGCTGGGATGCTGCTCTCTGTGCTCGTTTCGGTTTCGATCCTGCGCGCCTGCCCCGAATCGTCAATTCCCATGAGGTCGTCGGTGAACTGATCGGGTCGATGGCACGTCGATGTGGCCTTCGAGCGGGCGTACCGATCGTTGCGGGATGTGGCGATACGGCGGCCTCGTTCCTGGCTGCTGGAGCCACCAGAGAAGGCATATGCGTGGATGTGGCCGGTACAGCCTCGGTCTTTGCAGCAACTACAAGAACTTTCTGCCCTGACAGCCAGTATAAGACCCTAAGTTGCGGGCAAGCCGCCACGCCCGGGCTCTGGCATCCCTATGCCTATATCAATGGCGGAGGCATGAACCTGGAGTGGTTTCGAAGGCAGCTGGCAACCGCTGGTCTCAAATCGGCCGCAGGGGTTGAATTTGGCGGGCTGGATCGTGCGGCCGCCCGCATCAGGCCGAGTGATGAGCTTCCACTGTTCGTTCCCCACCTGGGCGGCCGGGTTTCACCGAGCCGACCCCACCTTCGTGGGGCTTGGGCCGGCTTGTCCTGGTCTCATTCTACCGCCCATCTCTGGCGAGCGGTATTAGAAGCAGTAGCATTGGAGTATGGCGTTTACAGGCAGGTCCTCTTGGGTCTGGTCCCCGGCATGCCTCTGACTGAAGTCCGCGTAGTCGGAGGAGGAGAAAGAAGTGGTCTTTGGAATCAGATCAAAGCGGACACGTTGGGAAGCCGTGTGGTTCAAATCAACCGGAGCGAAGGTGCGCCTTTAGGCGCGGCACTCCTGGCTGCTTATGGTGTCGGTTTGCTCAAAGATATAAACAAAGCAGCGGGTCAGTGGATCGGCGTAGGCAAAGTCACCCGGCCCAACCGCCAGTTGTCCCACTATTACCAGCGGCGACTGAGCCGCTATGTGGCCCTGCTCGAAGCTCTCAACGGATGGAGCGAGACATGACCTCAAACCCCTTCATCGCGGCACAGATACCTACCCTTTACTTCATTGGAGTGAGCACGGCGAAGTCATCCATCATGAAGGTATTCCCACAGTGGGCCCGCTATCTGGGCCTGGGGGACTGTGCGATCCGGGGGATTGACTTCGTTCCACATGACACGCCGGAGAACTACCGGGAGGCTGTCGATTTTATCAAACGGGACAAACTCTCCTTGGGCGCATTGGTCACAACACACAAGATCGATCTGCTCAAGGCTTGCCGCGACCTTTTCGAAGGACTGGATGAGTATGCCGAGTTGATGGGAGAGATCAGTTCGATCTCCAAGCATGAAGGCCACTTGGTGGGGCACGCCAAAGACCCCATCACCAGTGGATTGGCTCTGGAAGCTTTCTTGCCCCGGCGCCATTGGGAGCGGACCGGTGCTGATGTCTTTGTAATTGGCGCGGGCGGTTCTGCCATTGCGATTACCTGGTACCTGATGAAGAAGGAACACGGTCCCAATCGGCCCGCCAGAATTGTTGTGGCGAATCGCAGCACTCCACGGTTGGAGGAGATGCGAGAAATTCATAGAAAGCTGGATTCGAATATTCCCGTGGAATATCACCATACTCCGACACCAGATTTAAGTGATGCCATTTTACGGCAGCTCAAACCCGGTTCCCTGGTTATTAACGCCACCGGATTGGGCAAGGACGCACCCGGGTCGCCGCTCACTGATGCTGCGGTATTTCCGAAAAACGGGGCGGTCTGGGAGTTCAACTACCGCGGCGACCTCCTGTTCCTCGAACAAGCCGCAGCCCAGCAAGAAGAACGAAACCTGCACATCGAAGACGGCTGGATCTACTTCATTCATGGCTGGACCCGCGTCATTGCCGAGGTTTTTCATATAGACATCCCGGTGAAAGGCCCGGAGTTTGATGAACTTTCGCGCATCGCTGCTGCTGTGAGGTAATGATATGACCACCCTGTCTACGCTTGTCATGGATCCCTTCAGTATTAAACTTGACCTTGAAGAAGGCGTGATGCACGATGCCAAAAATCACCTCGTTCGCTGCGCATCGGACATGCGAGGTTACTATGTGGACAAGGCCGCGCTGGAGGAACTGATCGCTGAGGGTAACGACCCGGTCCATTATGAGGTGTTCGAGACCCCCGTGCCCCAGGCTTACGGTCACTTGATGTACTGTGTTAGCAGGCTGCATCCAGGGAAAGTGGGCGATGAATTTTTCATGACCAAGGGGCACTACCACAGCATAGTGGGTACAGCTGAAGTCTATCTTTGCTTGCGGGGCGAAGGCTATATGCTGATGAAGACTTCAGAGGGGCGGTGCAAGTCCGAACCCATGAGCCGGGGCAAAATGGTCTACGTACCGCCCTGTTGGGCGCACCGGTCCATTAACACAGGCCGGGAACCGCTGGTCAGCTTCTGCGTCTATCCGGCTGAGGCCGGGCACAACTACGGCGATATCGCCCAGGAGGGGTTTCCCAGAAGGATTTTTGAGCGCAAGGGCCAGTGTGTCATTGAGTGAATGATGAGCGATAGCCACTGGCCGATCTTCCAAGGGGGTCTCATGAAAGCACAATTGGTTCCAGTTTATTTTGATCCCGGTAAAGATCAGGGTTTTGACGAGCAAGTGAAGGTCTTGAGCAACCTGCTCGCCGACAAGGCGGAACTGCTGGCACCTGTGGCTCTGGGAAGGCCGCTGCCGGAAGCCGACGCGGTCGTCTTCCCCCAATTGTTGGGCGAAACCTACCGGCGTGTTGGAGACTTCAGGGCGATCGGTCTGCCTATCCTGATCGTGACCTCGGCCTTCGGTACCCTGTCCATGTGGGATTGGGAAATCATCAGTTACCTCAAAGCGGAAGGAGTGGAGACGATTGCGCCGTACAATCTGGCGCAGACCACGAAGATCTGCGATGCCTTAAGGGTGAAACGGCAACTGAGAAGCACCAAATTCCTCGTCTACCAGGACAATCCGGGCCAAGGCGCCCAGGCCAGCATCTTCAAACGGTTTTACTGGTGGGAAGATGAATGCACCGAGCGCATGAAGGATAAGTTCGGAATCACCGTAATCAAGAGAAGCTTCCGGGACCTGGGGGCACGGGCGAAAGCCATTCCCGATTCCGAGGCGGAACAGGCATGGAAAAAGCGGGAAGTTCCCATCGAAGGGATCTCCGGAAGACCGCTCGCGAGTGCCCTGAAGCTCTACCTGGCCGTAAAACGAGACCTGGAAGAGGATTCGACGATTCAGGCCGTCGGCATCAAGTGCCTCAATGAATCCCATTTCTCCGACACGACACCTTGCCTGGCCTGGAATCTTCTCTATGAGGAGAAGAAATACATTTGGGGTTGCGAAGCAGACACGGTATCGATGCTCACCATGTTCCTGTTGCACCATTCCCTGGACGTGCCGATCATGATGACTAATCTCTATCCGTTTCTGCTTGGCGATGCCGCGTTGAAGCATGAACGAATTGAAAAGTTTCCAACCGTGGAAGATGATCCGGGAAACTATATCCTGGTGGCGCATTGTGGTTACATGGGAGTCATACCAAGGTCATTCAGCACCGAGTGGACGCTTCGCAAGAAAGTGCTGGCTATTGTGGATGACAACGCAACGGCCATCGACGGCCTTTTGCCGACTGGCGGGGTAACTCTTGCAAAACTGCACCCGACATTCCGGGAGATGACCGTGGTGGAGGGAAGCCTGACAGGCTATGTGCAATACCCGGGGTCTGACTGCCTGAATGGTGGTGTCATCAAGGTCCGTGATGGTCGTCGGCTGGTTAGTTCCCTCTGCTCTCACCACTCCCTTTTGATGACCGGACACAATCTGGCCGATCTCAGGCCCGTCGCTCAGGTATTCAACCTGGGGATTGAGGAACATTGATATCCGTGAACTGTTGTGTCGTGCACCCGCAAGGCACTCTGGAGGGGTGCTAGACTCCTCTGACGTCTTTTGTGGCGGACATGAGAAGCAGCTGTTGTATTGCCCTTTCAGGGCAAGAATCATGGTGGTCTCGAACCGGGGGGGATGCCCCCGGCTAGTGAGTTTCAGCCTTTAAGGCTGAATGCCGTTAGTCAAATGTGTGGGTGCCTCCGTGGCCTGAAAGGCCCCTAACACCTTAGCCGAGGGCAGCGCCCTCGGTAGGAGTCCCAAACAAGGCTTGCCCTGTAAGGGCAACACAAACCGTGGAAATCATATGTCTCAATCGTTGCACGTTTTAAGTACGCATATTATTTTTTCAACGAAAAATCGGCGCTCTGATCTGGGCAAAGAACTACGCCCGCGTTTATGGGCGTACCTGGCAGGAATTCTTAAGAACATGGAATGCAATTCGATTACGGTCGGGGGCCACGCCGACCATGTTCACATTCTATGCAACCTATCCAAGAAAATCGCCTCAATGAAGATTCTGGAAATTGCTAAGAAGGAATCTTCTAAGTGGATCAAAGAGCAGGAATCTGGGAGGCGGTCTTTTCATTGGCAGGACGGATACGGGTTATTTAGCGTGAGCCCACCGCATTTTGAGACAGTCCGCCTATACATTCTTCGTCAGGAGGAGCATCACCAGAAGGTTTCGTATCGGGAAGAGTTCTTGCGGATTCTCAAGAAATACAAGGTGGAGTACGACGAGAGATACCTCTGGGATTAAGGCGTATTTTGAGTTTGTTGCTAAACGCGGGCGGATGTTGTATTGCCCTTTCAGGGCAAGAATTATGATGGTCTCGAACCGGGGGCGTTGCCCCCGGCTACGGTGTTTCAGCCTTCCAGGCTGAACGGGGTTAGTCAAATGTGTTGGTGCCTCCGTGGCCTGAAATGCCCCTAACACTTTAGCCGGGGGCATCGCCCTCGGTAGGGGTCCCAAATTACACTTGCCCTGTAAGGGCAGCACAAGAGAGAACAGATGAAAGTCGGAATCGACAGTTACTGCTACCATCGGTACTTCGGCGAGATCTATCCAGATCAAACCGACCCGGGCCGGCGATGGACGTTCATTGATTTCGTCCGCCGGGCGGTCGAACTCAAAGTGGACGGGGTGTCTCTTGAGTCGTGCTTCCTGGAGAGTCTCGACACGGCCTATCTTGCCGAGATGAAGGCCGTCCTCGACGAGAACAGATTGGAGCGTGTGCTCGCCTGGGGGCACCCCGATGGATTGGAGGCGGGCCGTAACACGGGGGCCTGGCGGGAAATGAACGCCCTGATCCCCCAAGCCCGCTATATGGGTGCGGATATCATGCGGATCGTTGCCTCCTCGCTCAGGTTCCGGTACGAGCCTCATGCCCCTCAAATCGAGGCAGTCGTTAATATGCTTCGGGAAAGCGTAAAGATTGCCCGGGACCACAAAGTGGTGCTGGCTCTGGAGAACCATATTGATTACACCTCGGCCGAGATTTACGAGATCCTGGAGCGGGTGGGTTCAGCTTCGCTCAGAGTGAATTTTGACACCGGAAACACCCTGCGCATGATGGAGAATCCAGTCGCAGCGGCCCGCCGCCT
>DATKMG010000007.1:0-5069 GCA_035541995.1 Terriglobia bacterium | reverse complement strand
GATTTCTGCCACCGTTGCCCAGGGGGATTGGTGAAAAGACCAAGCTGGGTGACAGTGATAATGGTTCCTTGTTCATCGGCAGCAAGGGGATTATCACCGTCGGCTGTTACGGAGATGAACCTCGCCTGCTCCCCGAAGGGCTCATGAAGGAATATAAGTTACCCAGTCCCCTGCTCCCCCGTTCTCCGGGGCATTACCGTGAATGGATTCAGGCCTGTAAAGGAGGCCCTCCGGCGCTGTCCAACTTTGATTATGCAGGGCCATTTACGGAATGGGTCCTGCTCGGCACAATTGCCGTCCGGTACCAAGGCAAGCTGGTTTGGGAGTCTGAAAAGATGGAGTTTTCCAACTTCCCCGAAGCCAACCAGTGGGTCAAGCGCCCGTACCGAAAAGGATGGGAAATGCCAAGTTACGGGCTGTAAGCGCGGCTTCTATGAAAATGTAGGCTCCAAGGTGGCCGCCGCGCTCCGTCGCGGCGCTAGCCCCGGTCAAACTCGTCGCCGCTCGGAGATCGGCTCCCACGCTCCCCGCAAGACCGCCATTTTCATACGTCGTGGTGACCTAAAAAAGGTCATGGGGCACTCTTATGAAAATGCGGGTTTTGGTAGCCACGACAAGTCGCTTTTGGTTTGTCGTGGGCTTTGACCACATATGAGTAGCAGGTGTTCCAGCAGCCAATGGACAATAAGGTCGGCAAGAATATGACCAGCTTGCTGCTAGATAGTATTCCCCCGACCGCGAAGCCCCACTGGAGACTAGTCGGGAGTGAACGGGAGGTCTCATGTCACCCAGAATCTTAGTTTTGGCCGATCCCCTGGTCGAGGTCATGCGAAAGGAATTGAATCAACCGCTTTCGCGGAACGCCGACTTTGTGGGACCCTTCCCCAGCGGAGCGGGGGCCATCTTCATAGACGCAGCCGCTCGATTGGGAGGGTCCACCGGGTGCATAGGCGTAGTCGGGTTGGATGCTTTTGGTGAATGCGTGGTCACTCGTTTGCGCGAAGACAATGTCGACACGGCTTATGTCCGCCAGGTACCCGGCTACACAACCGGCATCGCCTTTGTCGCCTACAACGACGACGGCAGCCGGAATTTCCTGTTCCATCTTCCCCAATCGGCCGCGGCTCTTCTGGGGCCGGAGGACGTCAGGCCGGAATATATCGTAACGGCAGACTTCCTTCACATCACGGGTTCAGTTCTGTCGATCAGCGAAAGCGCCCGCCAGGCCTGCTACAAGGCTGTGAAGCTCATCAAGAAAAAGGGAGGGCGCGTGAGTTTTGATCCCAATATCCGGCCTGAACTTTTGGGGGCAAGTTGCGTCCGTGAAATTGTTGAGCCTGTGCTCGAATTCTGCGACCTTTTGCTACCCAGTAGTTCGGAAGCCGCCATGTTGACGGGCGACGTTGATGAAACCGCGGCTTGCCACTCTCTTCTTGCGCGCGGCATTTCAATTGTGGCGCTGAAGCGCGGGTCACAGGGCTCGGTGGTCTTCACACCCAAGCAAAGGATTGAGGTCCCATCTCTCTCAGTAACCGAGATTGACCCGACCGGCGCCGGCGACTGCTACGGCGGCGCTTTTGTCGTCGGTTTGCTGGAGGGCTGGGATTTGCCTCGCATTGCCCGCTTTGCCAACATCGCAGGTGCGCTCTCAGTGACTCGCATGGGGCCCATGGAAGGGTCACCTCGGCGATCCGAAGTTATGGCACGGATGTCGTCATGATGAAGTCGCACGGGTTGCTTCGTGAGGTGTGAGAGTCGTCCTCCTTACCGCGAAGCGGTGAAGGTCATTAGCCTAGTTTCTGTCGCGAATCGCCCTTGGTGGAGCGGGCGCTCCGCGCACGCTTTACTGAACGCGCGGCGGAGCGCGCTTTCCACCGGCGCTCTCACCTGTGAAGCTTTCAATAAAGCCCGTTTCGCGACAGAAACTAGCCTGGGGTGAGAGAGAGTTTTTGGCTCTCTCACCCCAGGTTTGGTTGAATTAGATCACGCACGCACTCTGCAGGAGTGCAGGAATGACCATCGGCCAGATTGACTCCGGCACCCGTTCGGGGTGCGGCGCACGGGAGACGAACCGCTGCTGGCTTGTAGATATGCAATCGTAGGATCATCTGCAACTCCATCAGGAGTGACCTGTTTGTAGAAGGAGGGTGCATCGGATTGTGTCTAGCTCCGTCAGGAGCGGTCTGTAATACCCAAAGCAAATAGGGTCTTGCCATGAACAGGCCGCTCCTAGCGGAGCTAAGAAATTAGAGAGGAATGGCCCATTCTACAAACAGACCGCTCCTGACGGAGCTAACAGAGAGGGCCACGCATCCTTGAATTGATTGGTGTGCAGGCGGACGGTTCGGCGAACCGTCCCTACCCTCATTGGGCCTCGACGGCAGCGGGACACCGCCACAACCATAGCTGTCGCGGCAGTGCCCCGTCAAAGAGGACTTGCGGCGCGTCGACTATGTCATTCATGAGTACCTAAGACAGACGAAAACCGCAATCCTTCCCAATCCCTTAACGAAAACGGACGGCAACCGCTTGCGGATCACTATAAATTGGATTGCCATCATCATCATAGGAAACAATTTTCTGGTACACGCCGACTGCAATGCCCAGGTTATTCACACCACCAAATCCAGCCCAACTCGTGTCTCCTGGAAAGCCAAGGCTCGTCACGAAACTAAGGTCATGGGTATTCCAACGCGTAGCTTGCTGCACCCAATCAGCATCTTGGCAGTATCCTACGATATCACCCAGCTCATTGATGCCCGTGGCAACATCCCACATAGGGGTTTGATTTAGATCAGGGAGGACCGTCAGTTTCCAAGTATTCCCATCCTCAGAATCCTTCTTCCAGAGAGCAGGAGCAGCTAACGATTCCCACACATCACCCACAATTTCACCTCGATTGTTGATGGCGAGCGCTTCGTTGTACGCAAAGCCATCAGCCATGGGGAGCTGTTGGACTTCCCAGCCCCTGCTATGATTTGCAGGGTTCCAGACCACGGCAATCTCATACCAATTGTCGCCGATGTATGTATAACCGTCCCCGGCGATCTGGCCAAAATCGTTTACACCATAACCACCCCATAAATTCAATGTGATATCTGTGAATAACTTCCCTTTTGTCCCCAAATCGTCGATGGGGAGCGCATGGATCTCCCATTTCACGGTTGGTCGGCCATTGTTCCAGATAACTTTCGGCGTCCAGACCACCGGGGTGAGCCATCCGTGCGGGCCGTTTGGGCCGTTCGGATAATCTGCAGGGTTCGGTATCATCCGACGGCTTGCGCCCACAACAAACGTGCCCATGCGATTAATTGCCCAGGCGCCGCTTGCATCATCGCCCGGAAGTGGACTTAACTGGAATCCGCCATAGTTGGGCATCCAGGCGTAAGCCTCGGGATTTCCATTTGAACCCAAAATGTTGCCAACAATAATACCAGTATTACTTATTCCCCCGGCTTCACCTGCCCAACCTTCTTCGCTGCTGACACCGCTATCAAACCATTGTCCAGCTTTAAGACCAAAAAGGCATATGCCAATCATTCGTGTTTCTGTCCCTCCCTCAATGGGCACATCGCCCCATCCCATGGCAACTCCAAAGTCGTTAATACCATTCAACTGGGCCCAGGTTCCGCCCTTAGGATAGACGCCAAGGTCCCAGGTTTTAGACTTGTCGCACGCAATTGTGAAAGCCAGATAGGTTCCAGATTGAGCAGTCATCTTTGATTTCGAGAGCAGGGTGGTCATTCGATGCCGCGGAGAAAGAAGTCTGCCAGGGCGCATCATTGCATCTTGATTCTGCGCCCAGACTGAGGAAATGAAACCAAAACACAAAAGCAACCAGAAACAACGGATTAAGGTTTTCATGGAACCTCCTTTGTGATAATAAGCGTTCAGTGGTCAGCTTTCAGCTGTCAGCTTTTGAATTTGCGGGCCCTGCAAAATCTGATCCTTACCCTTCAGCCTTTATCTCTTCAATCACTCTCTGGCGCTTCGCGCTGGCGCGATGAAAATTCCCCAAATCAACTCTCAAAGTCTATGGACGTAAGGCCCTGATATAGATTGACCTTTGCAGTCGGGTTAAGTACCATATTGTCATCACCGGAGGCCGTGACGGGCTCGACACCGGCACGCGTCTGGCTAGTACCACCCTCTACCTGTTAAGGCGTCATCTACAGAAAAAGACCGTCAGAGTTTTGCAGCGAGATAGATTTGCTGGGTAAGGAAGATCATTAGCTCTGACCGGCCATCGCCAGAGAGGAGCGTCTGCCTCTGGGGTTTTCAAGGGGGGGGTTATTTAGCATGCCTGGCAAGTAGCAAGAAACAAAGGTGGAATCTTTGCCAGGTGTCCCCACGACCAGAAATCCCCCCTTCCCTCTGGATGGTTTCCCTTCTCGGACCATTGGGACAGGAGGGTTCCATGGTCAATCCTTCAAGAGAGAACATCACCCAGTTACTTCAGGCCTGGAGTCGCGGCGACAAGGGCGCACTGGACCGCCTGCTGCCACAGGTATACGGTGAACTCCACCAACTGGCCCATCACTACATGGCCCAGGAACGGCAGGGAAACCTGCTGCAGACTACGGCCCTCATCAACGAAGCTTACCTCCGATTAGTCAATACACGGGAAGCTCATCCCCGGGATAAGACCCATTTCTATGCACTCTCGGCTCAAATGATGCGGCGCGTGCTGGTTGATTACGCCCGCTCCCGTCACCGCAAGAAACGTGGAGGGGAGATCGAACCTCTTTCCTTGGACGAGAATTGTACCTTGGCGGTGGAACCGGACATCAACCTGCTGGCCTTGGACGAAGCTTTGACGCGCCTGGCATCCTTTGACGAGCGAAAGTGCCGGCTGGTTGAGTTGCGTTTTTTCGGGGGGATGACCGAGGAAGAGACCGGGGAAGCTCTGGGAATCTCGCCCGAGACGGTTCATCGGGATTGGGAGCTGGCCAGGGTCTGGCTTTACAGGGAAATGAAAAAGAGGTGACGTGGGATGACCGGCTAGTGGTTAATGGTAAGAAGGCTGGGAATTAAATTTTCCATTTGCCGTTCTTGGCCGAGCCAATTGC
>DATKMG010000006.1:0-10101 GCA_035541995.1 Terriglobia bacterium | reverse complement strand
GGGTGCAGGCAAGCGTTGAAGACTCGGGGATCGGTATTGACCCGGAGAAGCTAGACAAGATCTTTGACTCTTTTTACACCACCAAGCCGGGCGGCATGGGGATGGGCCTGTCGATTAGCCGTTCCATTCTTCAGGCCCATGTGGGCCGGCTCTGGGCGACGGGCAAGGAGGGGGCAGGCACCATCTTCCACTTTACGCTTCCGAAGCATCAGGAAGAAGGATCCCATGCGGGAGTCACGGATTAAGGTGTTAGCAATATGAAGCGACCGAAGTTGCAGGTAAAGCCTGTGTTAGCACTCATTGCGCTTGGTGCGCTCAACGTGCTGCTCTGGTCCCCTCCTGTTCTGGCGCTGGACCCATTGCTGGACGTCAGCCAGTACGCGCACACCGCATGGACCATCCGGGACGGGTTCTCACTGGGTAACACCTATGCGATGGCGCAGACACCCGATGGGTATCTCTGGCTCGGCGGGGAATTCGGCTTGTTTCGCTTCGATGGTGTTCGCAGTATCGCCTGGCAACCACCTGCGGGCCAGCATCTCCCTGACAAGGGCATCTTTAGCGGCATCTATAGCCTGCTCGTCACGCGCGACGGCACTCTTTGGATTGGCACGTTTGCTGGCCTTGCAACCTGGAGTGGCGGCAGGCTGACCCGGTACACGGAGCTTGATGGGCTGTATGTGACATCGCTGCTCGAGGACCGCGAGGGAACAGTGTGGGCCGGCATACTGGGTGGCTCACTTGGGTCTCACGCAGGCCGGCTGTGCGCAATGCGAAATGGCAGTACGCAGTGCTATGGCGAGGATGGCGCCTTCGGCTCATTCGTTTGGGGATTGTATGAGGACAGCTCAGGCACTCTCTGGGCCGGTGCGGGGTCCGGGCTTTGGCGATGGAAGCCCGGTCCTCCAAGCCGATATGCGACGCCGGGAATGCGGATCAGTGACCTCAGTAAGACCTACGACGGACGGGTGTTAATTGCCATGCTCCGCGCAGGGCTCAAGCAGGTGGTCGGTGACAAAGTCGAATCGTATCCGATTCGTGGTGCAATCAATCGGAATACGGTGCTCCCGGATCGCGATGTCGATTCGAATAAACTGCTCCGGGACCGCGATGGAGGTCTGTGGATTGGAACTAGGGATCGGGGGCTCATCCATGTACATCAGGGCCGGACAGACGTATTTACCAAATCCGATGGCCTCTCAGGCGACATGATATGCAGTCTTTTCGAGGATCGTGAGGGGGATGTGTGGGTGGCCACCACTGAAGGACTTGATCGGTTTCGAGACCTCCCCGTCACTACGATTTCTCTGAAACAACGTTTGTCCAGCAACGATACTAACTCCGTGATCGCAGCCACAGATGGGAGCATTTGGGTAGCCACTCAGGATGGTTTGGCCAGGTGGAAGAATGGACAAATTAACTTCTTTCTTAAGTCAAGTGGACTGCCGGATGATGCGACGCAGTCTCTGTTTCAGGACGATCGTGGGCGCATTTGGGTGTTCACGGGTCATGGACTGGCCTATTTCAAAGACGGCAGGTTTGTTGCAGTAAATGGCGTACCTAGCCAAGAAGTGTATTCCATCACGGGGGACAAGGCGGGGAACCTCTGGCTTTCAGGGAACAAGGGCCTGGCGCACTTGCAGCAGGGACGTTTGGTCGAACATTTCCCCTGGTCCGCGCTGGGATGTCGCGAACAAGCTATGGTTGTACTCTCTGAACAGGGCGGAGTTTGGCTTTCGTTCTGGCGCGACGGGGGCGTGTCGTATTTCAAGGATGGTCAGCTCCGCGCCTCGTACACCCCCGCTGATGGGCTGGGTAAGGGCCATGTCCCCGGTCTGCAACTCGATCGGGATGGAGCGCTGTGGGCCGCGACCGAGGAGGGCGGCCTCAGTCGGATTAAAGATGGCCGCATCGCTACGCTTACAAGCCGGAATGGTTTGCCCTGTGACACGATTCACTGGACGATAGAGGACGACGATCGCTCGTTCTGGTTGTACACGGGCTGCGGCCTGGTGCGCATCCGGCGGAGCGAACTGGACGCGTGGATCGCCGACCCGAAGCGTAGGATTGAAACGACGGTTTGGGATGCGGCAGACGGTGTCATGCTCCGCTCGTCTTCGCCTAACTACTTTGGCCCTTCCATCGCGAAGTCCACCGATGGCAAACTGTGGTTACTAACGGGAGAAGGCGTCGAAGTCGTCGATCCGCGTCATCTTGCTGTCAACAAACTCCCGCCGCCGGTTCACATCGAGCAGATCACCGCCGACCACAAAATCCATTGGCAGAACTTACCGGGCGCGGCAGTTTCGAACTTGCGTCTGCCGGCGCTGATTCGCGATCTGCAGATCGACTACACCGCTCTCAGCCTCGTCGTGCCGGAGAAGATCCGTTTCAAGTACAAGCTCGAAGGCTACGATCGCGACTGGCAAGAGGTAGGCAATCGTCGTCAGGCCTTTTACAGCAATCTTCCGCCGCGCGGTTACCGCTTTCGCGTGATCGCCTGCAACAACAGCGGGGTGTGGAACGAGACCGGCGACACCCTGGAATTCTCCATCGCGCCGGCGTACTCCCAGACAAACTGGTTTCGCGCCCTCTGCGCGGCAATCTTTCTGGCGCTGGTGTGGTCGGCCTACCAGTTCCGTGTCCACCAACTTCAGAGGGAGTCGAAGAAGCTTCGGGACGTAATCGAAACCATTCCGGCGATGGCCTGGAGCGCTCTGCCAGACGGCTCCCTCGATTTCATCAATCGACGCTGGCTTGAGTTCAGTGGAGTCTCTTCGGGGGAGGGACTGGGCCGGGGCTGGGAGGCGGCAGTTCACCCCGAAGACCTTGCCCGGTTCGTGGACGAGTGGCGCGCGGCCGTGGCGTCTGGGAAAGCGATGGAAAGTGAAGCGCGCGTGCGCCGGGCGGACGGGCAATATCGGTGGCTGTTGATCCGCAACGTACCGCTGCGAGACGAAGGGGGAGAGATTGTCAAGTGGTATGGCACGAGTACGGACATCGATGACCGCAAACGTGCCGAGGCAGAGCGCGAGAAGCTGCGCCAGCTCGAGGCCGATCTGGCGCACATCAACCGGGTGAGCATGCTGGGGGAACTGGGCGCCTCGATCGCGCATGAAGTCAACCAGCCGCTGGCGGGCGTGGTGAGCAACGCCAGCGCCAGCCTGCGTTGGCTGGCCGGAGAGGCGCCGAACGTGGAGGAAGCGCGGGGAGGTCTCCATCGTATCGTCCGCGACGGGAAGCGAGCCGGTGAAGTGATCGCCCGGATTCGGTCCCTGACCCGAAGGGCTGAGATGCCTCGCGAGAAGCTGGACCTGAATGACACCCTGCGGGAAGTCCTGGCGCTGGTGGGGGACGAAGCGAAAGGAAGGAGCACGATCATCCGAACGCGGTTTGCCGAGGACCTGTCATCGGTTTCCGGGGATCGAGTGCAATTGCAGCAGGTGGTGCTGAACCTGGTCATGAACGGGATCGAAGCGATGAGCAGTGTCGGTGGGCGGGCACGAGAACTGGTGATCGCCACCCAGAACCTTGACCCGGACCAGGTGCAGGTAAGCGTTGAAGACTCGGGGATCGGTATTGACCCGGAGAAGCTAGACAAGATCTTTGATTCTTTCTACACCACCAAGCCGGGCGGCATGGGGATGGGCCTGTCGATTAGCCGTTCCATTCTTCAGGCCCATGGGGGCCGGCTCTGGGCGACGGGCAAGGAGGGTCCCGGCACCATCTTCCACTTTACCCTTCCGAAGTACCAGGAAGGAGAATCCCATGCGGGAGTCTAACGCCCTTATCGCGATAGTGGACGACGACCCTTCGGTCCGGGAGGGTCTCGAGACTCTGATCCGGTCCGCGGGGTGGAGGGTCGAGACGTTTGCCTCCGCGCAGGAATTCCTGGCGCGTCGTCACATTGGTGTTCTTCGACTCCGTCTTGTTGGTCAAGATGGAAGATTCGTACCTTTCTATGGCGGCGTAGCGACAATTGATGGCGGAAGCACCGAGAGATCGACAAATAGTCGGGCGAGTAGGAGATGACCAGACCACATGAACACACTTCCAAAGGGTGAATGCCTCGCCATCAGTGTTGGCGCGAGTAATATTGGAGCCTGCACCTGCACCATAGAGGCGGCCGCAACCTCAGGTTTCACGGTGTCCGACACGGTGAGGGTATCCTGGGCTGAAGTCTCTAGCGAGCCGGCCGAGAGGCGCGGTGTTTCTGCATTTTCACTGCTCTTACGGCGTATGATTGACCAGGGGATATGTCAGCCCAGGGCGATCGCCAACGTCAGCATCGCGGGCGCCGGGACGCCGGAGGGATCTCATCTCCGGCTGGACAAGTATCCCGAAAAAGGGTTGGACTTCTCATTAATCCTGCCGCAGGTCGGGATACACCCGCAGCAGCTGAGGATCATGAATGACGCCGTGGGGGAAGCACTTGCTTACCAAACCCTGGGGAGCCACGAGGAAAGGGTGCTTTACGAGGGTAGAGGGGATGCCGTCCAGAAGCTGATGCTCATGCGCTTGGGAACCGGAGCCGGGGTGGCCGTACAAAGGATACTTCCAAACCAATGCATCGTAATCAGTCCGAGCGAAGGAGGCAACTTGCCGGCCGCTGTCTGGGATTCGGGAATGTGGAGGTCCGTCTGGTCTGATTTCGTACGGTGGGCCTGCCATAAAATGACCAAGACAGGTTTCCCGGGGTTGAACATTCGCGAACTGGAGATTGAAGGTCTCACAAGTGGCCCCATCATTGAGCCTCGCCTGGAGAATTTCACGGCCAGCCTCGGCTTGATTCTGCTGGGAATCTGGGCCAGCGAAGTGTTTGGCATCGCCATCCGATATTCATCTCCGCAGGAAGTGGAGCACTACATGCTTTCCAGGAAAGACCGCTATGAGATGCTACGGGAGGCATATTCTGGGGCCATCGGATTCCATTTGCGTTGCCTTGCCATGATGGCCTGCCCGGATAAGGTGGTCCTCGGTGGAGTCCCTTCCCGAGCACCCCGCCTTCTCATTGAGAAGGAACTCGTTTCCGCTTTCCAGGATGCGCCTCTTAGCGTTCATCAGGAAATGTTGCAGAAGTGCACACTGTCGCTGCTCAGTGCGGAAGCAGACAGCACGCTTTGCCTCAAAGGAGCCGCTTACGCACTGGTTGCTGAGGAGCTTGGGAAGCAGGTTTTTATTGTCTAACTGTTCTCCAAGGATGAGCCCTATGGCTGTCTGGGATGGTTGGAGGCGGAACAACGCGTCGCCGGTTGGTAAGTTGTGTGTGATGGAATGTTAATCTCCCGCAAGCCTTAGAGCAAGCGGGAATAGATCATTGTCGAAATCCAGGACTCTTCGGATATGCTTTCAACATGACTTCGAAACCTCATACCCAAAACCGGCCCAACGTCCATCACATTGAACTCAACCTGCAGGAGATCAGCCAGTTGTTCAACACGATGGATCCCTCGCCTTTCCGCGAAAAGGACTTGGACCATGATGCAGAAGAGTTCATCGTGAGCTGGGCGCGGGAGTTTCCCCTGGACGAACCGGTCGTCTTGATAGTCCATCTGGGCGTAGTGTCCCCAGAGCAGGAGCCGCAGCCCATGATTGAAGGAGCCATCCACCATTACTTCGCGTATAGAGTCGAACTCAACCGACTGGAACTTCGGCATCTCATGCAAGATGGTCTGAGATTTTTGTTGATTGGCTTGGTATTTCTGGCTACCTGTTTGACCATAAGCAGGATCCTCGTGGGAGAGGGAGCCGGCACGTTTTCCACGATCGCACGAGAAAGCCTGGCCATTGGGGGTTGGGTGGCGATGTGGCGGCCGATGGAAATTTACCTGTATGACTGGTGGCCGCTGCGACGACGGGGGAGAATACTCAAGAAACTCAGCGGGATGTCTGTAGAGGTGCGAGAACAGAAGTGAGGTTTGAGCAGGCTAAGGTGGGTTTTAGATTCGAGGTTTTCGTCGGGAAGATAGCCATTCACCTCGCTCTTCCCCGCTTTGCGATGACAAAACCGAACAGAGCATCAATTTTCAACCGGTCCTGGCGGGTGAACTTTTCGGACCTGCAGGCGCGCAGGGTGAAGTTGGCTGTCGCGATCGAGATGCTAACGGAGGCCTTCGTCCGCACATCCATGCAAGAGGAGTTCGCGCGTCGATGCTGTCGAATCGAAGGGGACCGTACTGCTGGGAAGCTGAGAAGATCGTTCCTAAAATGTCCGGAATCACACGGGTTTCGTGACCGGCGAGGTTTACCGTGGCTGGGGGGAATAATGGCGGGATATTGGCAGTCCCTCCGGCGCGTAAGAAGTCGACGCTCAGCGTCATGGGAGAATCCGAGGCGTTCGAGGGCCAGACGTCCGTCGTGAAGTAAGTCTCATTCAGGCCATGAGCCCGGGCTGCGGAGGGAAGGAACTTGGGGCCATCCGGACGGACACTGGCCCGCTGGTAGACCCGGACGTAATCCACTTGCATGGTTTGCGGGAAAACGGTGGTAGAGTCTGGACTCCCCGGCCAGCTCCCTCCCACTGCCACATTCAGAATCATGAAGAAGGGATGGTCATACACCCAACGTGTACCCGAGGGCAGATCCGCTGGTTTCCGGGTGCTGTACAAGTTGTCGTCCACATAAAAGCGGACCACGCCAGGCTCCCACTCGATGGCGTAGATGTGGAAATCGTCAGCAAATCGGCGTTGGTCCCGGAAACTGAACGGTGCGCCCAGACCGTTCGCTCCCGAGTAGCCCGGCCCGTGGATGGTCCCGTGCACGATGGAAGGTTCCCGGCCGATGTTCTCCATGATGTCGATTTCACCACAAGCCGGCCAGTCTACCTGGTCAATGTCCTCACCCAGCATCCAGAAAGCGGGCCAGATTCCCTGGCTGTAAGGAATCTTGATCCGGGCTTCAAAGCGGCCATAAGCCTGAGTGAATTTCCCCCGGGTCTTGATACGGGCGGAAGTGTATTCTCGCGCAATGCCATCCGGACCCGTGTAGTTTTCCTTGATGGCCTTGATAACCAGCTTTCCGTCCGCGATGATGGCATTGTCGAGGCGGTTAGTGTAGCTCTCCAGTTCCTGGTTCCCCCAACCTCCACCGCCAATATCAAAGTCCCACTTATGCGTGTCGGGCCCTGATCCTACGGGTCCGTTGAATTCGTCGCTCCAAACCAACGTCCATGAATTCCCGTCACCGAACAGTTGACCCGAGGCCCCTGCCCCCAAAAGTAGGAGCAGGCCAATCGCGCAAATTAATCCGGGAGATCTGATACCTGTCTTGCTGAAATACCAAAGCGATAAGAGAAAACCAATCACGGTCACTGGCATAATCATCGCTCCACGGGAAGGATATCTCAACTTCGATGCTGAGCTGAAGTCGGTCGGGAGTTTGCTGACCCGAGAGGCTGGCGTCATTTTGATGTCGGTACTGGTCTTGGCAACCCCCTTGAGCCGCCTCCAGTATAACAAAACCTGACGCCTGACGGTCCACATCCACTCTGGAACATAGTTCGCGGCAGCTATCTAACCTCAACTTGCCGGGTTGGTCGTGACGCACACCCCGAAGATGCGGAGCGAGCAGACCAAAGAGAAAAAAGTTGCCTTGGCGAGTGAAAGTTCTACAATCCACTTATCGAAACAGAGAAGCCTGTAGTTAATTCATTAAGTCAAAGGAGAGGGAATGAACAGAGCGGATTTGATCGACAAGATTGCAAAAGATGCAGGAGTGAGCAAGGTCCAAGCCGACCTGGCGATTACAAGTGTCCTGGGTGGAGTTCTTGCCACCCTGAAGAAAGGCGGGAGCGTCACGCTGGTTGGCTTTGGAACGTTCTCGGTAGGAAACCGCAAAGCAAGAACCGGCCGTAATCCTCAGACAGGAGCTGCCATCAAAATCGCGGCGAGGAAAGTACCGAAGTTTTCTGCCGGGATGAAGCTAAAGAAGGCGGTCAATAAGAAGTAAAAGAAGTCATTTGCTGAGCCAATTTTCTCGTCTGTCTTGATTCGAAAGGCCAAGATCCTTGCGGATTTTGGCCTTTGTTGCCCTCATTCTGACCTCCCTGAATCACATTCCCTTTGGCCCGAGGCACCTTGGCGTGTGTAACGGTAGTCCTGCCCCCTCGCCTTAGAACGGCATCGGGGTAGCGAACACGCTCTGCAAATCTGAGGTCGCGCGTTGAGGTTATTTTTTCAGGTTGCCACGAATTTGGCGGATCAGGTCCACTGTCTCTCTCACCTTCTGAGCGATGCCAACGTAGTTTTTGTCTTTCATCAACTCCTTGGTGATCAGGTTCGATCCCATCCCCGCACAGGCGATCCCAGCCTCAAACCAAGCGCTTAGATTTTCGCGGGTAGGAACCACGCCGCCAGTCGGCATGACTTCCGTCCAGGGGCAAGGCGCTTTCACATTCTTTACGAAGGCCGGGCCACCCACTTCCGCTGCCGGAAAAATCTTGCAGATTTCGACCCCCAGGATCTCCGCCTGGTGGATTTCAGAGAGTGTCCCACAACCCGGACTGTAAGGGATTTTCCGGCTATTACAAAGGCGAGCGGTATCCGGGTCCAGCAGTGGCCCCACCACGAAATTGGCCCCCGCTGCGATGTAGAGGGCTGCGGTGGGAGCGTCGACAATCGAGCCCACGCCCAGCACCACCTCCTTCTTTTCTGCGGCACAGAATTCCTCCAGCCGAGTGAAAACATTAATGGCACGGTCACCCCTGTTGGTGAACTCCACCACGCGCGCCCCGCCGTCCGCGCAAGCACAGACCACATTTCTGGCCACCTCAAAATCAGGGTGATAAAAGACAGGAATCATGCCAATTTCTTTCATTAGAACCAGTGTTTCCAGCCTACGATAGCGAGCCATGATCTCTCCTCACCTATTGAAATTGATGAATTATAGCTTTGCGATGAGAGAGTTGGCCAGCGGAAGGATTTAACCCCAGAAGTTTTGCGCGTACCAGTCCGGCGCACTACTGAGGATGAAAATAGCGGAGCAGCCATGGTGAGCGCATTGGCGACTACGGTCACCGCGAGCCGCGGGCCTTTCACCGGGTTCACAAGCCCACGCGTCGCGCAGACGGCACGGTCGACGCGGGCACCGAACTTGGGACTTTCATGGAAGTGCCCCATGACCTTCTCAGGTCACCACGTAACATGAAAATATCAATGTGGGAGCCGCGCTCCGCGCGGCGATGTCCTCGGCCAAATTAAGGTCGCGGAGATCGGCTCCCACACTAAAGAGGATTTTCAAGAGAGCTAAGAGAACGTCGCATAGCGTGCCGACACCCTTGAGGTTAACTCTTCAATTGGAACACGCGTTCGGCGTTTTCATAGTAAACCTTACGCAGGATCTGCTCTGGCAGCTTGATGCCATAAATGCGCCAGGGGGCGTTGTAGGATTCAAAATAGTCGTCGTCGGTCTCCAGGAAGCGGTAATAAATCTCGTACATTTCGTCCAACCCCTTCAGCTTGTCGGGCATATCCATGATGAAATCGGTTCCAAACAGGATCCGGTCCTGGTACTTGTCGAAGAATTTCATGGACACGCGCGGCTGGCGGCCCAGTTCGTCGATCCGCGCCCCGAATTCGATCGTGGTATTCGGATATCGATCCAGAACTTCCGACATATAAGGGAGATTCTGCACGTCGCCGAAGTGAAGGATCAGGAAATGAGTGTGTGGATGTTTGGCAATGACACGGTTGCGGGCCTCCTGCAGGTCGCGGTCGCTGGGAAAGTCCCGGTCGTGGAAGGACCAGTCCGGATTTTCAAGCAAATCCAGGTATCGCTCATTGAACCGGTCCACCGGGTCAAAAAAGGATTCAGGGTCCGAGACGTGAATCAGTACCGGCAGGTGGTGAGCACCGGCCGCCTCCCACATAGGATCAAACCTCGGGTCATCTACTTTGATCAACGGGCCGCTCTTCAGGTTTTCACGGAGGTAGAGCCCGAGGGTCTTGAGGATTTTGACTCCACGGGCACCCGCGTCGGCGGCCCGCTCGATCTCGTTGGCCTGGAACTTTGCATAGCCCGGCTCATTAGTGCGTGTCCACCAGGGCTCGACACAAACCAGAAACCGATTCGGGTGTGGCTTGTGCCAATAGCGAATCACCTCGT
>DATKMG010000005.1:0-3961 GCA_035541995.1 Terriglobia bacterium | reverse complement strand
CATTGGTGTCAGGACTCTCATAGTCCCGAAGATTGTACCGCGCAAGAGTCAAGTCCTGATAAGTCCGCTAACCGGACAACTTGATAACAGCACCCAAGAATATGATTTTGAGGTGGGACAGCTTCCCAAAACCGAAAGCGTGGGTCACCCAGGAAGGTACTTGAGGGTGTGCCACCCGCCACTGGCATCCTTCACGCAGTAAGTGGTCTTCTGCTTGTGAACGTCCAGCCCGATGTAATCCATAGGTTCCATGGGGGAGCCTCCTTGGTGTTCTGAATCAGCTCGCAGCTGAGTTCAGCTTCTCTACACCAAGCGCTCCTCCCTTGACCTATACATTCAAACTTACCGGGCACTAATGCGGGTTGGCAAATCGGAACTCCGTTAGCGGTGTCAAAAGTTCTCGAGCATCCAGACGTTGCTGCTGAGGATAAATCCGTTGATGGCTAAATGCTTGCCGTCGGGCGACGGGATGCCCCAAGGCGCTTGATTAAAGCGAGCATTGCGGCTTCCTGGTACCTCCCAAATGGTATGGGCTTTCCCATTCATACTCAGGTAGGAGAGCGCAGTGCCTCTTGCGGTGACATTGTCAACCAAGAGTCCGCTATTGTCTTTCCACCATCCAAGAGCATCCCCGACCTTAATATCCTTTACCACGATCTGTTCAGGGGACTCGCCATTCAGGTGAAGGATGTGGATGACGCCGTCGGGAGGGTTCAAGAGTGCGATGCGGTTACCATCCCTCGAAAGATCCCAACTGTAACGCCCGGAAGGATCAGTATCATACCGGACAAGTTCCTTGCCGCGCCCGCTAAGAGGATCAAGGGCAGTAAAAATCAGATGCCTATGGTCTTCGGTGTATTCGGCGACAGCGCACAGGGCCGCAGGCGATTTCGAGCAGCGGATACCGGCATCAGCCCCGTAGTGTATCGTCGCAACAAATTCAGTAGTTCCTCCTTCCAAAGGAATTCGCCGCAACTCCCAAGTTTGTGCTTCCCAGTCTCGAGTAGTGTTGAAGAGAATCCAGGAGCCGTCGGGGCTCACACAACAAAGGGCCGGATTGGTGAATCCGACTTCGATAAGTTCGGGAGTATAGCTCCCAATTGACTGTTTGAAAATCTGCTGATGGCCGTTTCGATCGGAAGTAAACAGCACTGCTCGACTATCGGGTGTCCAATCAGTTGGCGCGTCCGTGCTTTCACTTAAAGTGAGGCGCGTGGGAGGTCCATGAAGGGCAGCGTTAGCACCGATTTCGCCAACGTAAACACTTTCTTGCCAAGCAATCTTCTGAAACGCGAGCCGTTTACCGTCGGCGGAGGCCGACAGTCCCTGCGGGCAAAATCCTGGCCAGTTCGTCAGGCGCTGAGCCGGCGCAACAAGCTGAGCAGTTCGCTGGTCCAATCGCATGGTCCAAAGATCGCAGTCCTCCCCCTGTTCCTGGGTCTGCTGAGTGAAAATTAATTGTCCGTCTCTCAACCACTCCAAGTCCGGCAGAAAGAACTCAACATCAATTGGCAAGAGTGCACGCGGACTCCCCCCGTGCAACTCGCGCACCTCGATATCGACCTGTTCCTTTTCGCTTGTATTGCGAATCTTCAGATAGGTTAGCCACTGACCATCGGGTGACCAACGGACGGTATCGAACGCCACATTTGGGTCCGCCTCATCGATTTGGCGCACCTGTTCTCCGTTCGTATTCATCACCCAAATATCCCCGTAGCCGAGAGATGTCTTTGTGGCAAATGCGATGGAAGTGCCATCGGGTGAAACCGACCAACCCCAAGCGTGCCGCCGGAGTGCACGCGGTTGGCTGCCCATCACAGAGAATGCCCATATATTGCCTAGAGCGCCCGGCGACGAGCTGTTTACCAAAAATCGTGTGCCATCGGGGAACCAAGCATTCACGTACCACTCCAGCGGAACACGTTCCTGAAACTCTGGCAGTGCCAAGGTTCGTATTTCCCCGGTCTCAAGGAATTTCAGATGAACTCCCTGCATATCGGAATACGCCAGATATCGGCCATCCGGTGAAAGACGACCAGAAACGACAGCATTCTCGCTTGAGTTTGTGGTCAACTGGCGCATTTTGGTTTGGACGTGGATAGCTGAATGTTGCTTCGAATGCCACCGATACGCTATCGCGGAGAGAATTAGTGCGATGCATACAAGCGCCGCGATACCCCACAGTCGGCTCCGGGGCATCGAGACAGCTGGAGCAGGAGAAGAAGCCGCGTTGATGACCCCCGAGGCTTGCTCGGACAAGATGGAATCGCGAAGCGGGGATTTCCTCCCACTATCCTGTCCTTCCGCTAGGCTGTTCGCGATAGTGCGATCGGGGTCTGTGGGTTCCTTTGTAGCTTCTGGCTTGATTCGCTCAATCGGCGCCTTGATCCGATATCCAACTTTTGGCAGCGTCTCGATGTACCGGGGATTGCTCGCCGTGTCGTTCAAGACTCCACGCAACTCGCTGATGGTGGCGTTCAGTCCGTGCTCGAAATCCACAAACGTTTCCTTTGGCCACAGGAGTTCGCGCAGCTCCTCTCGAGTCAGGACGTCGCCAGCCCGCTCGACTAGCGCACTCAGAACCTGAAACGGCTGAGAGCGCAGTTTCATCTTTACGCCGTCTTTGTAGAGTTCTTGAGGGCGGCTTCGCAATTCGTAAGGGCCGAATCGATAGTTTGCAGCCTGCATGGCCATAGATACCCAGGGTATGTGGGTAGGATGTTGCCCTAGAACTTCTGGTTCGGCAATTTAAAAGTCTTGCAATGAGTGAATTGGGTCCTGACGTGAATCCCATCTTTTCCTGAGCTTTCCTGCATTGACTCTCCGAGCTGACTCTTGCGATACACGGGTGCCGAAAGCTGGCTCCACTCCACTCAGGCAATGGCCCAGAATTTTCGGACTTGGACGAGCCAGGGAGAGGAATACCCATGAGTTACAGGGTTTGGGTTCTATTTGTGCTGCTGTCAACGAACTGTTATTCGCAAGAAAAGAGCAGGCCAAATGACAGGGCCAACTTCGATGAATTCAACCCAGAATCGCAACTCGTGCGATCTCTTTCCCGGCCGACAAGTGTGGCTACCTACTCCGTGCCAGGAGGTCCAGGGAAGCTATCCGTAACAGAATTGCGTCTTCCCCGGAGGGCAGTCCACGAGCTGGAGCTCTCGGAGAAAGCCAACCTGTCAGGAGACTGGCGGGGCTCCGTCACACATCTGGAGAAAGTGCTGGCCATTGACCCGCAATACTGGCCAGCACACGACAAGCTTGGCAGGCTGTACCTAATTCTCCATGAGTATGATCGGGCAGTGGGAGAGTTTAAGAGGGCCTCGGCCAGTGAGCCGCTCTCTGCAAAGCCGCTGAACCATCTGGGCGCGACTCTGTTTCTGATGGCAAGATATTCGGAGGTCGAAACCGTGGCGCGCGCTGCTCTGGAAGTAGACCCGGCGCAGACAGAAACTCGGTACATCCTTGGATGTGCGCTGGTCGCCCAGGGGCGCTTCACTACCGAAGCTGAGGAGCAGTTGAGGCTGAGCGCCTCGCAGATCCCAAACGCAAGGCTGGTATTAGCAGACGTTCTTTACCGGAGGGGAGCATTGCGTGAGACGGCAGCGGAATTGCGTGCTTACTTGGAGGTTCCCGGCGCCCCTGAAAAAGAGCTAGTTCAGGCGCGGCTAGCTAGGCTGACAAGAAAAATCAATGACCCAGACAACCCTGATGACTCAACTCCTGATTAACGCGCTTACCTCCCACTGACGTATCGGTACGCCGAACTCTCAGAGTCATCACGTACTATGAGGTATGTTTCCGGTTTCCCGACTTACCGGGACTTACTGTTCAGCTTCGGGGTAAGATTTCCTTCCATGAAATCCCTCTTTTCGCTTTTTGTCCTATCTGTTCTTGCCTGTGCCTCGGGAGTTGCGACACCGAAGGGTCAAAACAACCAGAAAGTCTGGCGTTGGACCAG
>DATKMG010000004.1:0-4396 GCA_035541995.1 Terriglobia bacterium | reverse complement strand
CCCAGCGGATCCCGGATTCACCCTGCGGATTGTAGATTTGTGTACACCTGTATTGGATTTCTGCAAAGGCAGACAGTGCGCAGAAGCCGCGTGCAAAACCCGCAGGAGCATAGACTTGTTTCTTGTCTTGCGCTGAAACCCCCAGGCCAAACCATTTTCCCAGCGTAGGGGACTCTTTCCTAATATCGACCGCTACCAGGAAGGCAGTACCGTAGGTGACTCTCATTAATTTGGCCACGGGGGGGCAAAATTGGAAGTGCAGACCACGCAGAACCCCTTTCTCCGAACGAGAATGATTGTCTTGGAGCCATTCATTGGGCAATCCCAGTTCTCTGAATTGATCCGCCCTGTAGACTTCCATGAAAAAACCTCGTTCGTCCTCAAAAACCTCTGGAACGATCACAACGATTCCATTCAGATGGTTCGATTCATTCCGGATTCGCAATGGTTTATTCCCTTACATCCTAGATTGATCCTGCATTCACCGTGTCTGCTGAAAAGTGTGAGGATCTTGTGCATCTTCCTCTTGACATGAAACTTCAGATGACTCTCCCCCAACAGCGAAAAGGTGTTGGGGGAGAGGGTAGACATTCGTGGGAACTCTGACCCAGGGCCTCCGCAAAGAGGACGCCGGTCCCGAGCTCCTACGGACCGCCTAGGACCGCCGACGCCCGCGTCGGCCATTGCCGAGCTGGGGCTCGGCGGTCCCGGCCACCCGCCGCCTCATTAATGTCCAAACTAAAGGGCACCGCCGAGCGGCGCGAACCTGCTCAATATTCTTCTCCAAAGGCTTTCCAGTCGGTAGGAGCATTCCCGAGCACAGGGTGGTCGAGCAGGCTCCAACCATTCAGAAGCCAGACCGACACGTCACCCGTGCTGCTGCTGTGCCACAAGATATCGGTCTTGCCATCCCCGTTGAAATCTCCGGATCCGACGATCTTCCACTCCGGTGCCGGGCAGGGCCAGTAGCTCACGGCAATAGGTGACGAGCTTGAATCCCACATGGTCCAGATCATAACAGCTCCATCGCCTGTTTTTCTTTGCCAAATCAGATCGAGCCTGCCGTCCGGGCCAATATCGGTCACGCAGGCCAGTCTCCAGTCGGAATCCAAGGGGGCAAGCCAGAGCGCGTATTTGAAAGTGATGCCATCCATCACCCAGACGACCGTGCTTCCCGTGGATTCGTTGCGCCAGAAGAGATCCGCTTTGCCATCCCTGTTAAAGTCGCCTGCGGCGACTACCTTCCAGTCGGGCCCCATATTGAGCATGTAATCGGCGCCTAGGGGTGCCGCTTGGCCGTTCATGTACCAGACCATCACGGTCTGATCGGAATCATTCTGCCAGACAACATCGGTCCAGCCATCCCCATTGAAATCGCCAAAGGCAGCGGCTCTCCAGTTGGTGTCCATGTCGGGGAAAAAGTAACCACCCCCTCCTTGAATCCATGTCGTGTTCTGGCCCGTGGAAGGGTTGCGCCAAAAAATATCGGCCTTACCGTCTCCATTAAAGTCGGAGCCTATTAATGCTGGAGAAAAACCAGCCGCTGCAAAATTGCCCTCATAGTTAATAACTGCCCACACCGTATGTGACGACGTGTCAACCCCATAGGTGCCAAGACCGTAGCTGGATTGCCAGGGGCCAAGCACAAATTGCTTGGTGCCTCCCACGTTCCGATCTACTGCATTGACCCAGTTTCCAATACTATCCTGGGTGCCTAAACCAAACGATCCACTAAGTTGACCCGGCCAACTACAATGTGAATTGTAGGTCATTGAGAGAGCGTACGTGTCGGTTTGCCGATTGCCCGAATTGGACATACCCCACAGGCTGAGAACGTCATTCACATTGCCAACATACGAAGAAGGGCATCCGGCTGGCCCTGGAGTCCATCCCGTGTTGACGGTCTGGGTGAACACACGGTTGTTGAAATCCTTGGCAGTATTGGTATACGAGCCCGAAAGAATCTGGGCGAAAGTTGATCCAAAAGTATCTTGGACAACCGTGTAGGAGGTTGGATTCGTTCCGCCGACGAGGAACTCTTTCCCATTCAAGCTATATCCCCAGGTGGCTTTCTTGACAAAATTGAAGGGTGGCGTAATTCCGGTGTCAACGAGGCTTGGACCATTGGGATAATTG
Organism: Terriglobia bacterium; assembly: GCA_035541995.1. Lineage (GTDB taxonomy): Bacteria > Acidobacteriota > Terriglobia > Versatilivoradales > Versatilivoraceae > DATKMG01. The sequence goes on along the minus strand of DATKMG010000004.1, from coordinate 2,260 downwards.
GCATCCGACTGCCAATTTCCATGATCGTCGGCGTAATATTCAACCGTAACGCGGGGGCCGTCAACGGTATAAATATAGTAGCCTACCGTATACAACTCCTGGAACACCGAGGTTTCGCGGACTTTTTGGTTGTACCATTTGGCGTCGGTCACGGCTTTGGGGGTGTAAAACTTGCTGCTATCAGAGGCGCCGATGATTTCCTGCACCTTGGAGAGTCCATCCGGACTCACCACGATGGATCGCTGCTGCATATGATCGTGGCCGCTAATGTAATATTTGACATCATTGTTCTGCAGACTCGCGAAGAAGGCATTTTGCATGGCAGGGTTGGCATCGGTGTAACCCACAAAGGGTGAATCCTGGTGATTTTCGGCAATGAGCGGCTGGTGGGAAAACACAAACGCATGTGTAGTCCCACGAGTATTCTTGTCGAGTTGGCCGCTGATCCAGGACTGCTGATCACCGAATGAGTAACCGTAATTGTATCCGTTGCCAGGGGCAACGTTCTTACTGGGAGTCACCCAGTTATCGAGGATCACAAATCGGGCGTTGCTCCCAGCTGGACCATAGTCAAACGAATAAGTCATCCCATCCAAATCCGCACTGACGGAGGTCGGACTGCTGAAATTGGTGGCCCCAAAGGTATTTGTAATTCCGCGGGTCTGTGGGAAATAAAATTGGACGGCCGGAATTCCAAAGCTGTTGGCGGGGTTTGCATAGGTTTCATGATTGCCCCGCATGGGGAAAAAGCCGATGCCATTATCAGTGAGGGGCTTTGCAATCAGGGCTCGGGTAGCGATGTCTAAATCGTTGCCATTTTCCGTGAGGTCCCCCACTTGAATGACAAACTTCACTTTTTGTTTGACGAATTCCCGGTTGAGTTGATCGATGATGGAGACCGCGACGGCATTGGGATTCTGTCCAGCCGGGTCCGTGGGGGCTGTCCATTGAGTATCGTCCATTACTCCGAATTTCCAGGCTTGGGCTGAGAGTGACCCAGCTCCCAAAAGAAAGACAAGCAAGAAAACTGCAAAATGGTCAAACTTGAACTTTTTGAAGAATTGGTTCTTCATTTGGAATCTCCTTTTAAATTAATAAGCAAAAAATCCGCATCTGTCCCTGCCTGGCTTTGAGGCAGGTTGCTGCACTTATTCAACGCGCTATTTGAACTTCAAAAGCTCCGAAATCAATCTCGCCAAAGCATCACCTCCCCCCATGATTACCTGCTGCAATCCGGCAAAAACCAACGATGAAAACTGGCTCCGGCCATGCTCGATGGTTCTTGATGCTGTTCTTCATGGTCCTCTCTGCCGGCATTCAGCCCAAAGCGGCTTTAATGCGCTACTGGTTAAGTGATTGATAAGTGACGGGCCGCCGCGAGGAACTCTTTAAGACTCTATGAGATTCCTTTGGAACTAGTAACAACTTCACATGCCCGAAAAGCGTTTTCCTTGCGTTGTGCTGACGGTCCCGCTGTCATGAAAAGACACCCAGGCTATTCAGAAAGTACCTCAGCTGCTCTCTGGCGAATCGACACAGAGGCATAGATCGCTAGACGAGAGAATTCAAAGTGAGGATTCCTTTAATTTACCCTGAGTTCCCCACTCGCCCAGTGCTCAAAGAGCAACAGCTGAGTGGTTTGGGCTAGCCGTGGAGGATAATTGACGACTGGATCGCTGTCTATCACGGTTCGGTTAAGTTTCCGTGAAATGTTTGTGTCATATCAGAAAGTCAGAACAAACGCACGCTGCGAGTCTTTTTTGTCCTATTTAGTTCCGTCTGGTTCCACTCTCTCAGGTAGAGCTTGTTTTTTTGAAGTTAACAACAATTTAAGAAGGATGTAATCAGGGATTCACACAAAAAGATTTGAATAGCGCGAGATTTGCTCGTCTCTGGAATGGTGTCCGGACCGGAGTCATGATGATAAGTCCCATGAACCGAAGTTTCCTGGTTCCAAGAGTCTGCCTGTCGGCCGAGCCGCGGTGCAGGCTGGAAGACACTCCGTACAGGCAACAACAACTCCAATGGGGAGATGTGCGAAAAGTCGGTGGTTAGGCAGAGGGGATCGGGCATCATTGTCAAATCGTAATTGAGCTAAGCCAACCGGAGAACTTGGCTAGGTTAGCAGCAGGTTTACTCGCAGATCCCATCCAGAAAAATTAATTGAGATTGGCACAAAGCGTCTAAATTGAAGATGGAGCTTCTCTTGACGGAGTGACTGCGCCTGTTGAACCCTTCTCAGGAACTAATGGAACAATGA
>DATKMG010000003.1:0-5339 GCA_035541995.1 Terriglobia bacterium | reverse complement strand
GCTGTCTCGGGACCCTTGAGCGGCAGAGAGGTCGTCCCGCTGCCCCCAAGAAGGTCTCCTGAGGTATCCCATGGCTACCTGGCCCAGGCAAAACCGTCGCCATATTGATGAAAAAGCTCTTTTTGTCCAGTTTCCTAGCGTACCTCGCCCTCCGTCACTCCGTCAACCGCTTTTTTTCCCACCACGCTCGTCACCTCGGCACTGCGCAGTCATGTCAGACCCCGGGAAAAGCCCTTGCTATATGTACTTGCCACATTTGGGAGATTCATCCTTAACTAGCAAAGCCAAGAATCTGTGGACTATTCCCATTGATGATTCCTGGAAAGAATTTAACCATCCATCTCGTTTCCATATTGCGCTTGATGCATATTTCTTCCACGCTAGTGCTCTGTCTCTCAAATAACTGGAGGTTCCGCCTTGTCTATCTATACGTAATCACAAGAAGCCAATGGACCAGGTATTTTGGAGACAGAGCACTAGTTTTCCGAAAAATTCAACGACCACCTGAATCCAACCTCGTTGAGTTGCATCTAACGATTCAGGATATGAGTTTCAACATACACGGGAGCGTCAGGAGGTCCACAATGAAGACTTTCTTATACGTTGCGATACTCATTGCCACGCTAGCTGTAGTTCCAATTTTGTCCTCTACCGTTCTGGCGGCACAGGACACCGCTGCTTCTGACCACAGTTTGTGCATGCAGAGCTGTGCATGGCCCTTCAGCAACATCGCTGGCCAATACCAAACCAAGGCCAATTGCACGGTTGGCTGCGATAGCCTGTTACGGAAGGCGTTTGGCGGGAATCAAAGAGAGCTTGACAAAGGGCTTAAGTAGATGAAAGGTGGGAAAACCCAGAAAATCTTCGCTTAGAAGGGAAGCTGGGGGTTCCCCTATCGAGACTCGATTCATCTGTATTTCTTGCAAAAACCCGGCTCCTCCCTTTACTGACATGGCGCCAGGCTTAGCCATTTGCCTCAGAGGAGGAGAAAAGAGAGGATGTATTTGCTTGATTGAAACGTCAACAGGCATAAAAAGCGTGCAACTGCCTACAACTGGTTGCAAACTCTCCAATCACACATGCGATGCAGCAGGGTGCTTCGAGAATTCCAATGATTTTGGACGGTTGACAAACCGGCCCTGGAAAACGATGCATTATTCTTTCATTCCAGTGAGGTTTTGCAACCAGTTGCAAGTCCCGTTTGACCAGTGATCAGGCTCTCCATAGGATCAAGCGGAAAGGGGGTCCAAGAGTTAGCACATTTTCTGAGTGCAACTCTTGCCTATTTCCATCCTCTCCATGTTTGGTTCCAAATCTTTTAGTTTTGAGAGCTCGAGTGAGTTAAGCTGAATCGAAAGAAAGTTTGGAGGAAATTTCGGAGTATACTCAGATTACAAGGATAGCCTGCTGATTTCAGATCAGTTCGCACTGGTTCATTTTCTTGATTTGCTGAATAGCAAAAGATTGATAAGTTCTTGAATACCGGTCGATCCGCAACTTGAAACCAGCCACGAACTGTTTCCTCCCCTTGCTTTTTTCTCAAACACACCATCATCATACGAGGCCTGCCACCCGAAGCCCTGTTTCAGAAAGATCCCTTGCGATCCCGAGACTCGTTGAACTTACATCATATAGGGGCAGTTGCACTGACAGGCCTACTCTCGGAGCTTTTCGCTGCTCCAGTTCATACGTTGTTTCTCGGTACGACCTAGATCTTATGTAAAGGTCTTCGTATGCAACTGTTTTGGCACGGACTCGTTCCTCGAAAAACGTGTGTGAAAATTTTTTGATCGCATGTGGAAGCAATTAAGGCAAATGCAAAGGCCAGTGCAGCTCGATTGGTAGTTCGACCACGCGAAAAGCAGGAAATTCCGGATTGGGATTCAAAATGCCTGGGGTCCCCAGCAGTGGATCAAGAAGTAACGATGGCATTCAGAACGACCGCAAGGATTGTGGAATAAAATAAAAATGAAATCAAAGCGTGGATCACCACCACCCGCTTGTGTATTCGGCTGGTTACATTCACGTCACTCACAGAATGTGTCAAGGCGATGGTGAAGGAGATATAGAGGAAATCTTCGTAGGTAGGATCAGTTATCCCTGGGAAAATAAAGCCCCCGCGTGTGCCTTCCGGTAAAACACGACCTTTTCTCTCCGTTCTTTGGTAATACAGTCGCGCATAGTGCAGGGCAAAGGCGGTGTGCAGAATCAACCAGTAGAGGATCACTGCGACCACGCTTAAGACAATCAGGAGTCGGAAATGGCCCACAGTGCGCTGGCCCACTGCAGTGAGAATGATGCCCACACAGGTAGTCCCGAGATAAGCCGTCACTATCAGCAAAAGCATCAGTGGCCACCGGTGCGGGTCCACTCTGGAAACGCGCTTCCGGGTCGTCGTGGCATCGGCAATATAGATGACAATACCGAGAAGCACTAAATAAGCTGTTACGGCAATAATCCATCCGCAAAGAAAGGGGACTTGCCAGCCCCACGCTAGTGTTACGTTTCCGAAATAAGAGTTTGATTGATTTGGGCTGCATCCCTTTAGCTAAGAGCATTCAATATCTGGACATGGTGCCCTAACTTGAGGAACTAACACTAGCCACCATGCAATTGAGTATATCACCAGGCCCAGGGAAAGACAAAGCCCTGCCCGGGTGCGACTATTAAGCCCCCGGGCGAAGTTGTATAACCGGTCTTTAATTGTCCGTAAGGCTTTAACTTTCGCAATTGGGTTCATCACACACTTCGCCTTCGAATTCTCAGTTCACCCCAGCATGCCACCGGAAAATAGAGAAGCACCAAAATCCAGAGCATCATCCAGTTGTTTGCCACATACTTCAACCCTGCCCCGAGCTGATTGATGCGCAGCAGACCATCAATGGCCGCAGTGGTCGGCATCAGCCAGGAAATCGCCCTTAGCCAGGAGGGAAACGCCTCTTGGGGCCACGAGAAGCCGCTCAGGAAAAGCAGCGGCAGTGAACCAAAAACGACCGCGAGCATCGGAGCTTCACGATCCGGGGAGAGACTCGCCAGCCCCAAACCTAGGAAGATGACCGACAGGAAGAAGGGGACCACGAAAAGAAATACCGCCAATGCGTCCCCCTCATGCCGGAATCCGTAGAAAGAGGGTGCAACGAAAAGGTAGTAGATCGCGTGTACCAAATAAAGCGGGAGGTACGCCATTGACTTAGCCAGGACGGTGCTGACCACTCCGTCGCGGCCGGTCATACTCGCCTTGCATCGGCCAGGCGCTCCGGATATCATGATGATTCCGATCAGCAACGTCTGCTGCAAGATCAGCGTAAACACCGCTGGCACGATGTACGCCAGATATCCGCCAGCGGGGTTTCCCAAGGCAGTGCTCACGACCTGCAACGGATTCCGGGTGGTCATCGCTTCTGCTGGACTTTGTCCGACCGCCTGCAGGCGCTTGATTTCCACCCCGGCAGAAAGCGTCCCTGCGGCTGTGCGAACCCCACCACTTACTTGCCGATTCAGCATAAAATAACCGGCATCTGCATACAGTGAGACCGTAGCTTGGTCTTGCCGCCAAACCTTTCGTTCAAAATCTTGGGGAATGACGACTACGCCATAGACTGTACGGTCCATGAACAGCCGCTGGGCTTCGCCTCGGGTCCGCGGCATGCTCGTGACGCTCACCTCCTCGGTCGCGTCAATCATGCGAGTCAATTCGCGGCTCAGTGGCGTGCGATCCAAATCCACCACAGCCACAGGCACTTTCGTTATCACTTCCCGTCCATAAGGCATGGGATAGAACAGTGAATAGAACTGCACAGCGACAACCATGACCACCAGGGTCGCGGGATCCTTGAAGATCAGGAGAAACTCTTCTTTCCAAATGCTCAGCAATGGCATCATGTTCTGCCCCGATAGCGCGGGTCAACCAAGATGCGGCCCAGACGCAGATGAGCTAGGGCAGGGCCGAGTAGAACGAACCCGACCAGAACTCCGAGAGCAAACATGGAATCACGCCAGGGAGCCCCACGAATGGCCTGGTCCACCATAATCTGCAGGAAATAGGGCAGAGGGAGTATAGCGCTCCAGATCTTCCCTCCTACGGTTACGGCGAGTAAAGGGAAAGTGACGCCGCCAAAGGCAAAAGCTGGACCACAATATATTGTGGCCAAGCTCACGCTTAGTCGCAGGCTCCCGAATAGAGCGATGAAAGTAATTCCGACCGCCTGGTAAGCTAACACCATCAGGACGGTCGCGATCCAGAGAAAAAAAGCATGACCTCGATCAGGCATCTCCACGAGCCCGAACAACCAGGCGTTGAATGTCGCTGCCATGACCACAAAGACGAGGCTGTATGGGAGAAGCTTGCCCAGCAATGCAACGTCCAAGTTGCCGCCAGCCGCTTCCAGCCATTCACTGGCGGTCCCCCGCTTAAGCTCCAAGCCAATGACGAAAATAGTGGTCATTGTGACCACTATTTGTAGCAAAGCAGGTACCAGCGGCATGGCCAGAAAATTCTCGTAATTCAAAAAAGGATTGAACAGCATGTGTGTGTCGACGCGGATGGGGTTGCTTTGTGCCGCGGCAGTATCCGGTAGCTTCCCGCCACTCATATAGAAGCGGAGCTTAAGGCGCTCGATCTCATGGTTTATGACGTTTCCCAGTTCGCGATTGACTATACCGCCAACGGAGAACCATTGGTTATTATAGAAACTTGCAATCTTCGGAGAACGGCCGAGGTTCACATCCCGCTCCAAGTCCCTTGGCAGCACGACCAGCATGTACACTCGACCAGACAGGATCAGCTGTCTACCTGATTCGGCATTGGGGACCTGATAAGTGACTTGCAAATACGAATTGGCGTCCAACAACCGCGAGAGGTGGCGAGACAGTTGGGAATGATCCAGGTCGCAGACAGCTATGGGCAGCTTGCGTGGTACACCCAGCCGAAAAATGGCGTGCGGGATCGTCATGGTGAGCAACGGAATCACTACTATCAGCACAAAATAGATCGGCCGCGACAATATGCGCCGACCCTCTCGTTCCAATACCTTCCCGAAGCTGGATAGTAGCCGGCCGTTCATTTTCAGAAGTCCTTCCCCTAGTCTGGTGTCTTCTTCGTCACGAGCGCACTCATACCGGGCCGAAGGCCTTCCACATACTCAATCGGCACGCCACGCACTTCAAAAGTCTTCAAATCAAAATCGCCAGAGGCTCTGGTGGCGCGCCAAGTAGCAAAATCACCTCGGGCGGAAATATAGTTGACTTTGAACCTAATGTCCTTGTTGCCCAGCGCGGGAATCCGGACGTTAAAGATACTGCCCATTCGGACATTTGCCAGTAAATCTTCGCGCAAATTG
>DATKMG010000002.1:0-9186 GCA_035541995.1 Terriglobia bacterium | reverse complement strand
AAGTAAAGTTCCGAGTCGAAAGGAGAATGATCAATGGACGCGCGGCACATCCTGGTAGCTCTGGGGATGTCCTTTTCCAAGAGAGCCACGGTGAGACCCAAGTAAGAGAGATACTTGGCATTTCCGCCGTCTTCATTGACTGCCCGCTTGAAAGCGTTAGAGGCCTCAACCAGGCGATTGTTTCTGAGGAACATTAGTCCTTCAGAATAAACCAAATAAGCAAGATCTTTTCTCAAACTTCCCCTCACTTCCGATTCTACTGACTTGTTTATGCCTGCGACTGGAATTGTTCGGTCTTCAGACAAACACAACCCGCATCAGCCAACGAGTTCAACGTCCAAAACCAGACTCGCCTCCAAGCTGCCAAAAATTCTCTCGACTTTAGGGAAACCCAATTTTATAGGATTATACAGCCAACAAAGTGCTAAGGGAAGAAAAACATTTCTGCATTTACAATGTCCACGGATTTTAAATGTAACCTGCTAGATGAATAGTGAAAACAATTTCCACTGTGAGAATCGACCGGAACCAAGAGCTCTGCAATGGGCGCCCAATCCGCATCTAGGCCCAATGTTCCCTCGGATCTCTGATCAGCCACGGCCAGGTTGAATTAAAGAAAGGAGTCTCCTCGATGATTCAGTTACTATGCCGGAACCACGTGGTTGATTTTGACCGCTGGTGGAATGTATTCAGATTCCTTTCAGTTGTAGATGGGTACTAGTTGCATGGTCACGGCGCAGGCCAATTCAGGAATTCATGCAAGAAGCGAAAGGTTCCGTCCCCATGAATCTCGTGCACGCCGTTAAAGAACTCGATTGTGGTTCGTTCCGGAATTCCGAGAAAAGCGTAGAAGCGACGAACCTTTGCATACTCATATGCAACCCATTCATCCAGACCCACCCCGTCGTTGTGTCCTCTTTCCACCATGAAGGGACGGGGTGCCATCAGAATAGCCAAATCGCTATAGTTGTAAGTGTTCCCTAGATTGAATTCATAAACTTCGTATTCGTCAGTAAACATGAAGCTGTCGGGACGATCGGTACCGGCGATCTTTCCTTCGTATTCATTGAAATCTCCGGAACAAATAGAGAGAGCATACCGATCGAGAAGGGGTGGTACTCGAACCGCTGTCTTCCCGCCATAGGAGAGACCGTAGAATCCGATTCTTTTTGGGTCTACGAAAGACCGCTGTGCCAGCCAATCCAAAGTTTGTTGCTGCTGCCCAAGAACAAAGGAAAATAGGGACAGCTTGAGGGGATTGGCCTTGCGCTGCAAGATGCGATATTCCCCTTCGAAGATATAGAAATTCTGGGGCGCATAGACAATAAAACCCCGATCTGCCAATTGGGCGGCGAAGCTCTTGTAGACACTCTCCATGCGTGGTGACTTTGGCTCAATCAGGTCTTGCGGACGCCCGGCCCTGCCATGCTGACAAACGACCACAGGACGTTTCTCTCCTGGTTTCAGGTCCTTTGGCACCAAGAGTACTCCGTAAGCAAAAACGTCGGGCCAAACAGGTAGGACGACTTCGTAACCCCTCCAGCCGGACCGATCGTATACACAGCGCGTTCGAGCTGACATCGGTTCTGACGGGGATGGGAGTTTGCCTAAGACCTCCTCCCACAAGTAGCGACGATACGTCTCCTTGCTCTGGTTCCACTTGTCGATAGAAGAAGTGTCTATCCTTGACCAAAACTGCTTCCGAACGAAATCCGAACGCCGAATTGCAGCCTGCGTAAATTCGACGAGCTGCTCGAACTGGCGGCGCTGTCGAGTTGCAGGTGTGAAGCTCAGCCGGCGATCCTTCGGAATATTGCCTGATGGCTTTAGTCCGCCATTGACATGCAGCGCCTGCAAAAACCCAGTCAACGCCTGCGGAGAGCCCGGATCGCCCCTGCCATCCTCGCTTATTACCAGGGACAAGTTCTTGCCGGACCTGAGATTCTCGAAAGGTGGTTTTGCCCGTTCGAACTCTGAACGGGTGTCCACCAATGGAGGGCTTACCAGGTCTCCAGGAGCTGCATCTGTTTTGGATTGCGTGGCCACCACGGGAGGACCTGTGATCTCGGGGCCACGCGAGGCCTCTATGATCAAGGCCCGGGGCGCTATCAGACTGGCCAACTCCGCATCGCCGAACTCGGCCAAGAGCCCCCAAATGTTTCGATAGACGGGCTCTCTCCAGAGATTCTGCCTTGATTGGTAATAGCCTGAGACAAGGGTAGTATCGATTCGAGTGTCGGCTGCTGCACTGTAAAGCGCCAAGAGGCCGCCCTCCCCGTAACCGATCACGCCAATCGGCCCGGCGGGTTGGCTCCTTGAGAACCAATCTACCGCAGCGAGTACCTTCTGCACTTCATAACCAATGATGTGCCTTCCCATTTGGAAGGCCATCCGATAAACGAATTCACGATGAGTCTGGTCTGATGGTGACGGGATTCGTGGATTAACCAGTCCCGTCGGGTGGCGATCGATAAGTACCGGAACTAGAACCTGGCAGCCGTATTCGGCCAGACGGCGGGCAAATTGCGCCCCGGTTGGGATCCCGGGTGCCAGGCCTACAAGCATTTCAGGTGTCCAATCGGCATCAGCGAGGGCAACAATTCTCGCGACCGGCTTTTGGTCTGGCTCCAACAGAAGCCCCTCTCCTTCTACTCCAGCAAATACGGGCCAGCGGACTGCAAAAACCTGGTAACCAGAACCAATAGACACGAGCGCTGGCTCATTTAAGTTGGCGTCTAGAGTTGGAGCATCGAACGGGATTCGTTCGTCGACCACTCCGATGATTCGGCGAAAACGCTCGCGGTTATTGGCAATGGAATCTTCATAGGCTTTCCGTGAAGAAAAATCAGGCTTCCAAAGAGCGCGCCTGGACTTAATAGAGGTCGTGAGCCGGCGTGATAGAAAGCGATCCATCCCCTGAAGCATTTGAGCGGCAAGGTCGCCGTCAGAATTGAGCGGTTCGGTGCCCGGCAGGGTCTCTGATAGTGCAGGAAGACAAGTTGCGAGCAGGACTGCCAGGATGCCTGTGACCTGGCCGAGATCACGGGCCCATGGTCTCCAAAATTGATTGAGGGCGCCGCTCCCTCGAGCCACTCGTTCGACCGTGGGAGGACTAAGAGGTTGCAGTGTTATGAGGTGCAAATTCATGGAATCACTCCTGCTCTTCGAGCTCCCTGACCAGCAAAAGCTTCACACTGACTGAGCATTAAAACCTGGCGATACGGTCTCGTCTGGGCATTAGTTCAAGGCTCCCAGGAGGCGCCTAGCATTTCCTTGCGTTGAGACAGGTCGTTATCCGGTATTATCACCACTACCCATGGTGTCTTCGAAGAACTGTTTCGGGCATGCCATGTCAGACTGCACACATTTCCACGCTGGAGGGTTACGTCCTTTTCGGTGTCGTTGAACGTTAAGTTTTCTGCACGAACACTGAAATGGTGACTCCCAATGCCCCGCGCGCTCAGATTGAATATAACTTCGCCCTTCCCGTTTTTATTCTGGGATACCTGAAAATCCAGGGCCCGACCGGGACGAAGATCCAAGAAATAAGTGGCACCCGGCAGAAACGTTCTATTCTGCGCTTCCTCATCGCACGATACACTGTAATCTCCTTCCGGCAGCATGGTCCGGAAATGTCCACTGGCCCAATCCGGTTTGACAACTATTGACTGCCCGTGCATTGTACCCTTGAACTCCACTGGGGAACCTGCCTGCCCTTCGACGAGGGCAGGGCCGGAGACGTCCGTCATGAGCCAGATCCATCGGGCCACGGGGTGGACCCAAACCTCTTTGTATGTCCAGGTGTTCTGGACTGGCCAATAGGGGACATCATTGTCTCCGCGGGTCTGGATGCCAACGGGGAGTGCCCCTACCATGTCCCCGGAAGACGGCGAATACAATGGAGTATAGTCGTATCCCTCGCCCCACATGGTGCTCTCGGCGAAAGGATTGCGACCGATCACCCACTCTAATTGCAGCTCTGCAAGCCTTGCTGACTCAAGATCTCCGCGCAGGTGAGCGGCGCTGGCGAGTGCCTGGGCTTGCGGAAGAATCGTGCCAAAATGCCCTCGATAATCCAACCACACTGGAAACAAGCGCAAGTAATGCCCATTGCCCAGCGAAATGCCGTTAAGTACCTGTCTCCGAAACGACTCGCGGCGACTCTCTGGCACTTGCAGGTATTCGTCGTCCCTATAGATGGAAGCGGGCAACACACCGAACGGCTCTGTGTACTTCGCAATTGCTTTCAAGTATTGGGAATAGAGCGTTACAGCGGAATACCATTTCATCCAATCAGGATGGGTAGGGAATGCGTTACAGAGCCGGGTCAGGGCGAGAATGGGACCTTGTTCCCGACCACGATGGCAGTAGTGCAGGATACGGTCCTTGGCGGGGCTTGTATAAAAGAATCCAGTCAAAGGAATGTCCCAGTCGGGCCTGTCACGCTCCTGGGAGTTGAGAATGATTCTCGCCAGTTCCGTCGCTTTATCAGCATAGCGCTGATCGCCCGTTGCGCGCCACAGGTCGATCGAAGCGAGCACCCCCACAGAGGCCTCTTCATGGACCACTCCGGCTGAGTCGAACGATCCCTGGAAAAGTTCCTTATTAACCTGGGAACTGTTTGAACCTAGCCCTGCTATCGCGAACCGCGAGTCAGCCTCTGCCGTTTTCAGGCAGTATGCCGCAAGCCTGGGATCGCGTTCCTTCAGTACTCGGTGAGCGATGGCTTCGGCCGCCGCGGCCAGAAAGTTCACCATCGGGGTGTTCCGGGCTGTTGCGGTTACATCATCGTAGTCTCCAATGATGCCATTGGTATGTCGGCTGGAAATGGAACCTGCGTTCCGGTAGCCGTCACCGAAACTGGTCTTTAGCACCCAATCCAGCCCCCACTGGCCCTCTTCCATGAGACGTTCGTACAACTCCGGGTCCTCACCTCTGGCGTGCAACCGCTCCGCCAGGCTGAATAGGGCATAGACGATCTCGGCGGTGTTGCCGAATCCTTGAGTCAGGTCGCCGGCATCATGCCATCCTCCGTTGATGACGATGCGCTTGTCGCCGTGCACCACCTGCCAGTCTCGGTGGCAAGCACCGTGTATGCCGGGAATAGCAATCCCGCACCTTTCGGAGTAGAAAAAGTTGAGTGCCTTCCAGATAGTTTGCTGCCACACATTGGAGTCAATCCGGAACGGAGGAGTGCTTATCCTACCTGTATCGAGGAAGTAAGAACCCCCCTTCTGGACCTCGGAAAAGTCCATCACCTGAAAGTCCCCTAAATGAGTCCTGACTGTTTGAATTGTCTTGGTAAGCACCACGTTTCCGGTCTTCTCGTTGATTAGCCTGAATGCGCCAGCGCTCAACTCATTGGCGATTGCGGTTTTCAAGGCGCCAGGGGAATAGCCCGCCTGGCTGTAAGAGATTCGTCCGGGCCACACCTTCCAACCTTCGATGTAGTCGGGTTCCACGCGCTCTAATTCCAGGCAGTCGAAGTCAAAAGCCACGATATCTGCACCATCCCGCTCGTTGCCAGCCATTCCGTAAGAGAAATCCAGGCTCGTCACCTTGTCGCGTGCCACATTGCTAATCTCCCAGACCACGTGATTCCATTCATGATTCCGTAAAACAAGGGAGTGCTCACCTTCCTGTCCAAAGGGAGCGGGCAGTTTCTCAACGCCCTCGTTGTGAAGGTGCAGATCCAGCGTAGCGACGTAGTGACCTGGGCAGTCCGGGTAGATCCATACGGAAAGGCGATTAAAATGTTGCCAATCCTCGGTGTCAAAGGAGCGCATCACGCCGGACTCGCCCCACCCTCGACCGCTGGCGGGGCCGGGCTTGTCTAGTCTGGCAGGATTGCGCAAGCGGAGAGAATGCCCTCCATCGCGCGATCTCTCGCCGGTGAGAGTCATCTCGGCCACTATGCCGCTCGAGCGGGAGATTTGAGAAGAGACCCGGGCATCCACCACACCGGAGGGGCCGTTGGTGAACGCCGTCCACTTATCCAGGTTCTCCATGTCGTCCAAGAGGCGTCTCTCCAGGACCCTCTTGTTGAGCCAACGGAAGGCTGCAGAATCCTGGAAGTTCTCCTTCATGGGCACACGTTCACTTCCCAGGAGACAACTCTCAAGCATTAGCAGAATTATCCAGAGTCTCATCGCGTTCCTCCTCGTACCCAACTGTTCCGGACAGCTGCAAAGCCTGCATTCCAAAGCTCGGCCAATGTTAGCAAGACCGAGGAGGTTGCATTGAATTCATTCAGATTCATTTTGGGCAACAATTTGTCGGCAAGCATGGAGACATTAGCAGTCAAGAAGGCCTAAAAACTTGCAGGGAATGTTAAGGATCAAACGGGCGCCGCATGTTTACTGCGAAGGAGTATGCTACATGAACGGCTCGCAAATAAACAGCCCGAGACGATCCGTTCAACAAGTACAAACCGCTGACCCGCGATCCTTCAACACAGGGATGAATCTCGAGCTATGATCTTGGTGGGTGCTGGGCGGGCTTTTTGTGGAATAGGTAGGTTATCCTTCCGAAGATTCTATTCAAGATGTTATTTCGGTGGAGGAATGAGAAAAAAGGCTTTCGTCTCGCGTCAATACGCGCCAGTTCCGATTTGAGTAGTTTGCTCTTGAGATTGAGCTCTAATCCTTCACGCAGAGTATCGAGGGCCTGTTTACGCCGTCCACCCTTCATGTATACGCGACTCAGGTTCAAGTAAAACTCCGGCTCGAATGGCGTCAAACGAACGGCTTGACGACAGAGCACTATTCCCTGGTCGATATTCCCGTCTTCCAGGGCCAAAGTAAGGCCATAGTACGAAAGATGGTGGGGATTCAGAGGATCTTCCCGATGGGCCATCCGGAAGGCTTCAAAGGCTTCAGTAAAATTGCTGGTCCTGAGGGAGGCCAGGCCACATGTAAACGCTTTGTTGGTTACGCCAACGTACATTGTTGTTGCCCTAAACGGCCATTGAGATTCCGATAGTCAACTCAACCGTAGCGGCTTACTCACCGAAATTATCGACCTATTCCTAAGAAACCGTTAATTTTGCGTTGAGATTATTAACGCCAATAAAAGTCCTTCGTATTTGAAGAGACTCACGACTTCTAGGGAAGGAATCGGACTACTTCAAATGCCTGACGAACGATAAGACTAATCCTGCTCTGCTATCGGCCGTCCATACACTTTCCGCAAAGAGAAGTGCTACTTTTTTTTGACGAGATCGTTTTCTTTTGCCAACCTAACTCGACACTGTGGCTATTCTTGGTGCCAATCCGCTCAACTGAGGGGAATCATGAAGAGACTCCTGTTCTTGCTCGTGGTGGGCCTATTGCAGCCGTCAGCGCAGCTTGCTGACAAACGGCCCTTTTCGCTGGAAGATCTCTATCGCCTAAAGTCCATTCCCGCAATTGATTTATCCCATGATGGCAGTCAGATTGTTTATGCTCTTGCTAGTACCGACTTGGCGCATGGAAAGCAGGTCAGTCACCTATGGCGAATGGACCTTGACGGGAATCATGCCCAGCAGTTGACCTATGATGAGAAGGGAGAAACTTCTCCTACCCTTTCGCCGGATGGGAAATGGATTGCATTTATTTCTCCACGAGGCGGAAATGAGAACGTCTATGTGATGCTCACCGGTGGGGGAGAGGCTCGCCAGTTGACCCACGTTTCAACTGGGGTTTCCGATTTTCTCTGGTCTCCTGATAGCAAAGCGTTGGCCTTTTCTACCGATGTTTATCCTGAGTGCGGTGCAAACGAGGACTGTAATAAGAAGATCTCTGATGCCTGGACAAAAGGACCACTGAAAGCACATGCCGCCGATTCTCTCTTGTATCGTCACTGGACTGCCTGGAAAGATGGTAGACGGACACATATCTTCCTGGTTTACACCGAGAGTGGCGCGGTAAAAGACTTGACCCCGGGTGACTTTGATTCTCCTCCTTTCCAGCTAAGCGGGCCCCTGCAATATGATTTCTCGCCTGATGGCTCCGAACTGACTTTCGTGTCTAACCATGACAAGGTTCCTGCTTCCTCGACAAACAACGACTTGTGGGTGGTTTCGACAATCCACCCTCATCTCCAACCGCAGAATATCACTGCTGCAAATCCCGGGTTTGACGGTAATCCTCGCTACTCTCCCGATGGACGCTATATTGCATTCCGAAAGCAAAATAAGCCGGGTTACGAATCCGATCTGTTTCGTCTGGCACTGTACGACAGAGGAACCCGTAAAGTATCCTTTCTCACTGAATCATTCCGTAATTGGGTGGACGAATTCGAATGGTCGAGTGATTCTCATTCCATCTATTTTACTGGTCCGGTTGAGGGTAAGAACCCTATTTATCGTTACGACCTCAACTCCAAAGTCATAACTCAGGTCCATTCCGACAAAACTATCTATCAATTTCGACTCGGTCCGAAAAATCAATTGGTTTATGTACGGAGCGCGGTTGGCGAACCTGAGGAGATCTTCCGTGCGGATCTTGGTATCGGCGGGGCCCCTTCTGTTGTTCGATTGACACGAGTCAATGAGGTTGTTGAGAAGGAGGTGGATATTCGGCCAGCGGAGCCGGTCTGGATCGAAGGGGCCGAAGGAAGAAAAATAGAGTGTTTTCTGGTCAAGCCCCATGGATTTGATCCGCAAAAAAAGTATCCACTAATCTTAAATGTTCACGGGGGGCCACAATCGCAATGGGCCGATAGTTTTCGAGGAGATTGGCAAATATATCCTGGAGTCGGCTATGTCCTGGCCTTCTGCAATCCACATGGATCCACTGGTTACGGCCAGGATTTTACTGACGCCATTACTCGCGACTGGGGAGGCCGAGTTTTTGAGGACCTCATGAAGGTGACAGACGCTTTGGAAGAACTTCCTTATGTGGATAAGGAACGGATGGGTGCCATGGGGTGGTCTTACGGCGGTTATATGATGAACTGGTTTGAAGGGCATACGAACCGGTTCAAAGCCATCGCTTCAATGATGGGCATCTATGATCTACGCTCTTTTTACGGAGCGACTGAAGAACTCTGGTTCCCTGAGCATGACTTGAATGGGCCGCCGTGGGATTCCGCTGAGTATGAGAAGTGGTCTCCTTCAAATTACGTAAAGGAATTCAAGACTCCGTGTCTGGTTATTTCCGGTGAGCGTGATTACCGCGTTCCGTATACACAGGCACTACAGTTCTT
>DATKMG010000001.1:0-6732 GCA_035541995.1 Terriglobia bacterium | reverse complement strand
TCCGTTTCCCCCCTTTCGCCTTTCCACTTTTTCACTTCTTCCCCCCATCCGCCATCTCCTCCCTTCGCCTTTTTCGCCCTTTCGCCTCTTGTCCTTTCTTTCTTTTCTCCTTTGGGCGAATGTCACGACTGCGCGCGACTCAGCGGCCGTCCAGTTTGAACACGGCACGCTCACGGTCCCTACTTACACTTTTGGCCGTTCGGAGACAGTAGCTCCTTTATTCAAATCCATTGAGAATATGGGCTTTTATCCCTACACCATGCTGGACTGGGAATCACGCGTCAGTAAGCCTGTTCCCGTTGATTATGAATCCCTGGTCCTTGAGAACGAATACATGCGGGTGGAGCTGCTGCCGGAATTAGGCGGCCGCGTTTGGTCGGCACATGACAAAGTGGCCAACCGGGAAATTTTCTATCATACAACCGTCATTAAACCGGGGCGCTATAATCAGCGAGGAGGATGGCCTGTAGGTAATCTCGAGCTGTACGGCCCTTACGATGCTCACATGCTCACCTGGCCGGGGGAAGCCTGGCCGTGGGCGTTGCGGCATCACCCGGATGGCAGCGCTACGGTAGTGTTGTCCCACATCGACCATTTCTTTCGCGACAAGATTGTCCTGGAAGTCACACTGCATCCTGGAAAAGCCTACCTGGAAACCACTCTCCGATTATACAACAAGAACATGCTTCCGAACCGTTACTTGATCTGGACCAATGCAGGGGTGGGCACCACGGAGGGGAGCCGGTTTGTCTATCCCATGAGCAAGACCATTGGTCATGTCAGTTCGGCCATCGGGGTCTGGCCCGTCATTGACGGCGTGGATTTAAGCTGGAATAAAAACAATAAAAACATGCTGGGGGTCTTCGGGCTCGACATCTATGACAACTTCATGTCGATTTACGACTATAAGCGTGATTACGGCACGATCTGCTTCACCAACCGATTACTGGCCCGAGGCATGAAGACCTGGACTTTTGGATCGGGCTTGACTGCCTTACGCCAGATGGCTACCTACACTGACAACGATGGGCTCTACATGGAGACCCAGAGCGGCCGCTTTATTTGGGATGGCAACTATGAATTCATCGATCCCGGAAAGACCGATGGTTGGACCGAGTACTGGTTCGGCGCTTCCAAACTCGGGGGATTGACGACCGCAACCCGTGACGTCGCAATTAACTTTGAAGTGCCTCAGACACGCCCTGCGATGGGTAAGCTGGTTGTGACGGCCACGGCATCATTTCCAGGGGCTGTGTTGGAGTTATACGCAGGGGATCGGCAGGTGTGGAAGCAGACTCAGGACCTGTCATTCGGCAGTGCCGTCGGTGCCGATCTGAGTCTCGGGGCAGACACAACCGGTAAGACTTTGCACTTGAAGATTCGTTCTAAAGAGGGAAGACAACTCCTCGATCACGAGTTTTACCCGGACGGATCTCATCCCGACGCTGTTTATGCCAGCGATTCTATTCCGCGCAAGTTCGGCCCGCTGGAAACGCTGCAGGTGGAAGAGGCTTACCAGAAAGGTTTGAATCATGAGAAGTTCGGTGAAATTTCTGATGCCGCTACAGCTTACAAAGCAGCGTTAGCTAAAGACCCGCTCTTTTCGCCGGTTCACCTCCGCTTGGGATTGCTGGCCCTCGAACGGTTTCAGGATCAAGATGCCATCGAACACTTCCAGAGAGTCCTTGATCGGGATCCGACCAATGGCGACGCTCACTATTATCTTGGAGTAGTTTATTCGGGACTGGGCAGGCGCTTGGATGCCCGACGGCACTTCTACCGTCTTCTTCCTTCTTCAGGAAAGTTCGAGCGACGTGATTATGGATTGGGATTGCTGGCCCTCAACGAAGGAGACCGGTGCGATGCCTGCCATAAGCTGTCTGCAGCATCCGCTTTGACTCCCAAAGATCTCTCCGTTCGGCAGGCATATGCTTATCTGCTTCGAAAAGAGGGCCGTTCCGGTGAGGCTGAGACCGAGAGAAAAGCGATTCTCGAATTGGACCCGACCAACGCTTTCGCTCAGGCTGAAATGCTGTTTGTGGGAGAATCAAAGTCAGCTGCTCCTGCCATGGCCCCAGTGCCGACGGGGCCTCCCCCCAAGCTTGCAATAGAAACATCGGAATTGCTGGATCGCGCCTGTGCCCGTCATCCGCAGGGATATCTGGAGTTGGCGACGGAATATTTTCGACTGTCGGCCTGGGACGAAGCCGGTCGGGTTCTTGAACGCGGCATCAAAGTCGCCGAGTCAAATGGGGAAACCCCTTACCCTCTTCTTTTCTATTATCGTGCTTACGCAGCTTCCCAGCTTGGAGACTCGAAAACCGCGCGGCATTTTGACGACCAGGCCCGTCAACAGGACTTGAATCTCGAGATCTTTCCTTTCCGCTCTGAGGACGTGAAAGCTCTGAGACTGGCGTTGGATACTGATTCAAAGGACACCAATGCTCGAGTTTTACTGGGGGACATCCTGTACAGCAGAGATCGAAGAAGTGAGGCCATCCAACTTTGGAAGGCGGCAGTGGAACAAGACCCAAGGAACTTCTCAGCACTTCGCGATTTGGGAATGGCCATGTTGGTAGAGGGAAAGCAACAAAAGGGACTGGAACTGCTGACTCAGGCCGCCAGGGTGAGGCCGGATCATATGGCGACAATTATGCAGGTGGCTAACATAAACGCCCGAGTGGGGAACACACAGGCTGCGCGGCAGGTCTTCGAACAGGCACTGCAAGCCCGGCCGGGAAGTGACCCGGTCTTACAGAGACTGGCTTCCTTGGAAGCCCAACTGGGTAACTATCAGCGGGCCGTGGATCTGCTGACTGGACACACCTTCGGAGCGACTCACCTCTCTTACTCTCTGTTGCACCTTTATCGAGGGATTCAGCTTATGTTAGCCCTTGAGGCCTCCGAGCGTTCCGGATTCCAGAAGGCCCTGACTTATGTGTATGCAGCGGCCCAACCTCCCTCCAGTCTTGGGGTCGACGATTATGCTTCCATTAAGAGCTCGCGACTCTTGACGTTTGAGGCACTATTGCATCAGGCAAGTGGGGATTCCTCGGCTGCCAGGACTGCATGGCAGTCCGCCGCTCAAACCCTGGATGATGACATCGAGGGCGAAGGACTCTTCAGGGCGATTGCCCTCTTTAAATCGGGACAAGTGCAAAAAGCCGAGGAATGGTTCAAGGAATTTGTGACCGTAAACGAGCAACGCAAGACAGACAGCGCAGTCGATCTCCGCCTGCATGCGTACCAGCTAGCTGGAATTTATGCGGCTTTTCTGGGAGATAATTCCCTGGCTGCAGAGAATTTCCGCAAGGCTCTGGAAATCGATCAGTCTTATCTCTACGCGCGACAATCATTGGCTTGGTTAGATGCCGGGATGCTCAAGGGACTCCGGGGATGCAGGAATTAAGGTGACCCAGGCCTCCGATTATCGACCGGGCCGGGACCCTTCGAGCCCCGATGGTGGCCCTACAGTCCTGTGTGACGCGCACCGATAGCAAGGGGAACGTATGGGGACCCGGGCAAAGAGTCAGTGTAGAAGAAGCCTTGCGGGTTGGCACCGTAAATGGGGCCCTTGCGTCTTATGAGGAAAAGGTCAAGGGTTCCATTGAACCCGGGCTGACCTGGTAGTCCTCGCTCACGATCCACTCCGCGAGGATCCTGCATCGTTAATCACCATTCCGGTGGAACGGACCATGGTCGGCGGACGGTGGGTGTTCGAAGCTTGAGACGTTGTCCGAATGCATCTTTTGGGGACCACAAAACCATACCTTCCCTGGTTTGGTCTCTATCGCTTTCTGTAGTATGTGTCCAAACCCTGCGAGGCTAGGTCCTCGGACTGTCTAGGCGGGAATTTGTTCATTAACTGCCGGCTTCTTTACTTGGGTTCGAAGGCCTGACAATTTCAGGGTTCTCTCGGTCATCGTCCCAATGCAGCGGGTTGTCTAGGATGTAGTCGCGGATACGCAGCAAATCTTTTTCATTGCGGATGATATGTTCATAATAATTGCGTTGCCAGACAGGCATTTCGGTGCTGGTTCTTGACGTGCCAATGTGTTTGGTGACAGCCGATTTAAACGAGCGGACAATCGCCCCCAATGAACCAGGCACCACATTGGCGGGAAGAACGTGTTGGACGTCTTGTAGGGGCGCAACATGCTGCGCCCGGTGATAATTCGGGGGCGCAACATGCTGCGCCCCTACGCAGATTTCCACTCCCGTGGGTGGCCTGATGATGACAACGCCGTGGACATGATTTGGCATCACGACAAACGTGTCCAACGTGACGTTTGAGAAATGGCTCGGGATTTCAACCCAATGCGCTGACGCAATTTCCCCCAAATCATTCAGCCGCATGACACCTCCGACCACGCTTCCAAACATGCACATCCGATTGTGCGTGACAATAGTGACAAAATAGGCTCCTGGCGCAGCGTAACAGTACCCTTTGAGACGAATGGAGTGTCTGCGGCGTTTTTCCGGATCAGAATTCATCACGTCATTCAATTCCACCGATACAACCACCCACGGGCGGGCACTGAGAGCGTCTCTCCATTGAGTTCGGCCTTGACTGGTTGGTCGTTGAAGTTTTCCACGACCCAGCTTCCATCTCTAAAAAGATAAAGGCCCACCTGGTTAGGTGCATGCAACGAGGCTTTCAGCGGTCCAAGGAACGGTGCACGAAGCGCATCCAATTCCTTCTGTGGCATTTGCAGCAACGACTGAGGATCGCCCTTTACAGGCAGGACATAGACATTTGGCGAGTCGAGGAAGAATTTCTCAGACAGGCGCTGCACCAGACCGTCGGTGACTAGAACCGGCTTACCAGTTGCGATAAATGATGCTAACTTGTTGGGGAAGTCTGCATCCTTTAGTGCGTGTATCGAGAAGAATGCTGCCGGGGCCCCGTCAGGAAACTCGTGGCAGGGGAGCAGAGGCAAGCCAAGCATCCCCACAAAATCAAACACTCGTTTCTCATCTTCAGGAGGGCTGTTCGGAGGCTTGTAGGCAGCGATACCAATTGCTTCCCGAGCTCTGATCTCGCCGGCGACACTGAACAGTTCCGGCAGGCAGACGCGCAGGGCTCGAATATTCCCCGGTCCGGTACTGCTCTGAAGGCCACCATAGCAGAAGAGCAGGGACTCACGGGCTCCTGCCAGGACAGTCTGGCGCGCCTGCTCGACATAGGTTTTCTCCTTGGTGCCAAGCCAATCAAACCAGCCTCCACCGCATTTTTCTCCGCCTAAGCCTCCCAGCCAACGCATGATGAAGAAGCCCTCATACTGTACAGTGCCGCCCCAGCGCTTGTCCGTATAATCTCGCGTTTCGGTGCCCACCCAGATCCGGTCGAAATCCGCAGTTTCCCGCACTACCTCATAACCACGCTCGTGGAACTGGTCGTACCATTGCGGATACTTAATAATCAAATGCACTTTAGGATTGACGCCCTTGGCGGCGCCAAGCACATAGTCTCTGGAAAGGTTGACCATCAACTCACTCCGATAGTCTTCCCAACTGCCGCTTGAGACCGGATAGGTCTTGTTGCCGATAGTGACGATCCTGGCTTTGCGCGCGGCCTCACATTCCGCGCAAGCGCAATCGGTAAACCAGAAGTCGTCGATCATGATTTCATCAAAGAGACTAGCCGCATATTCGAAAATGGCTCTGATCTTGAGTTGGGTTGCGGGATTGGTGTAGCAGGAAATCGTATTCTTCCAACCTGTAGAGGACTTGCCGACCCTTGTAGTCGTGACGCAACCGGAGACCTCAATTCCCTCTTTTAAGAATCGATCCTTCGCGTGAAGGATGATTGCACGTTCAGCCCGATAACCGTCGCGGAATTCCTCGACGTACACCTTCGAAACTGCGGTCTGTTTGCACCAGGTGACAGCTTCGTTTATTCCGCTCTCTTTGGACAATCGGTCGCGCACGTCCTGTGCCGTAAAGAGGGTCGAGAAGCGATGGACAGATTTCTCGCGCTGGGCCAGTTCCCAGAGATCAAGAGAAGCGGGTCGCTCAGGGACACTTTGGGCCCAGCTCAGGGTTGTGCAAAGAAGTAATGTGATTAATAAAACAATCTGCAGTGCTCTTTTCATGGCAGGGATTCACAAACCTTTCGGAAAGTTGGTAGCCACGACGAATTGCTTTTTGATTCGTCGTGGGCATTTACACGCTTATACACGGTAATTGTCTGGCAAGTGCACGTAATCTATCTGAATCGGGCATTGGGTGACAATCTCAGGCTCCAACGCGAAATTGTTGTAACTTGACCAGCGCCATTCTTCTGGGTTTGCGACCAAGCCTTTTCGGACCGGGTTATAGTGCATATATTCGAGACGTTGCTGGAATTCCTCAGCGTCTCGGACAAACCGGTCCGAAAACTGGTGTTGCCACACGGTTCCTGCCGTTCCCCTGACGCGGTTCAGGTTCCGGGAAGAACAATACTTGATGTCCTGAAGGACACGAGAAATGGTTAAAGGGTGACGAGGCCATAGAAGAGCATGAAAATGGTCAGGCATGAACACATAGCCGAGCAACACGAACCCAAGTCGATTTCTAGACTCAGAGAAGACCTGCAGAAGCATTTCAAATTCGGATTCAACGAGCTCTGCAGTGCCCCAGATGAGATTCGTCGTGATGAAGAAAATCTTATCAGTGTCCTTCAATCGATGAACATTGGACATTTTGGAAAGCCCACGACGAATTAGAAAGCAATTCGTCGTGGCTACCACT